>JAGGSL010000128.1 GCA_021159125.1 Thermoplasmata archaeon | reverse complement strand
AATAACTCACTAAATATATAATTTGTGATGAATACATAGATTAAAAAGTATAGGAGGAAAAAGATATCAGCATGAGCTGTGCTCTATGGCGCCATTTGGACAGGATGAAACGCATACGCAGCATTCGATGCAGTCGTCGATTTTTGGTGCCGCTGCTTTTCCGTCCACGAGCTCATACACATCTACAGGGCAATCCTCAACGCACTTTGCAGCTCCGTTGCATTTATCGTAATCTATCTTTATTGTTATATCCCCTGATGAGGAAACAAATTCCTTTATGTTTGCCATGGCATGTGAATTGAAGTTTCATTTATAACTTTTATGTTAGAATTTGCTTTATGAATTAAAATGGGCCCGGAGAGATTTGAACTCTCGACCTCCCGGTTATCAGCCGGGCGCTCCAACCAGGCTAAGCTACGGGCCCCTCGAAATGGAATGTAGTTTGAGTATATTAAAAAAACGGTTCTCTGTCAAGCCATGTTTTGCCTGCAAGAATATGCCTGAATATGAAAATCAGGATGACATCAATGGCAAGCATGGAGGCAACAGCAACGGAGATGAAAGCCATGCTGTAATCAGAAGTAACAGCCCAGTCCAGATAACGCTGCTCGATTAGCAATGTTACACCGCTGAGCAGCGATATTGCATAAAGCATCAGAACCATCTTTTTATTTTCTATGAGATATGGTGTCAGAAGTGCGAAAAGCATGAGAAAGTACTCATAATGTATTTTCGGATATATTATGAAATAAAGAATCAATGTCAGAGAAACGGTTTTCCATACCCCGAATTTTTTTCTATAGGCAATATAATAAACAACAAGAAACGAAATAATCATAATGGCTATCAGCGCCGTCTTCGGAACAGCATACCCCTGCGAATCCATTATTCTCCACAGACTTATTCCTTCCAATTTTCCCCCCTTTCCAAGAAAATAAAATTTCAGATACCACGTAAACTGGTCAAATGCAGCCAGAAGGAAGGGAAGGGTGACAGCAGCAGAAACAGCCAGAATTATGGTCATGTGTTTCAGCATTTCCTTTCCCTTAAGTTTAAGAAATAGAGGGGGAAGCAGGAATATGGAATGCATTTTTATCCATACGCCTATTGAAGATAGAAAAGTGTAAGCATATCTATTTTTATTTTCAACGGCCAGTATAAGGGGGAGAATGAAGAAAAATGCGACTATCGCTTCATCCTGGCGGGCAAAAGTCGGAACGGCAAGAGTTGTCGGAATGAAGAGAAAGGCGATTGCCGAAAGAAAAGCCTTTTTTCTGTCGATATGAGACAGGAAGTGGAATATCGCAAGCACTGTCAGAACCGTGAAAATGGAGAAATATATTTCGAAGGCAAGGGGAGACGCACCAAAATAAACAGGTGGGACAAGCAGGTAGTTTATCAGGGGAGGGGTCTGGGTATCCACATCCCTGTACAGCAATTTCCCGTGCAGAATTGTTCTTGCCCTGTCGATATAAAGCTGGTTGTCGGTATGGTCTGTGGACGGATCTGTATTGACCGCATTGTCAACATAAACCCTGTCTATGAATATGAGAGCAGACAGCACCATGGATGAGATGACAAGAAGTGCCACCAGCATGCTTTTTTTTGATGAAAGTTCCAGCATTTGTTTCATTCCGAAAAGCCAAGACAATATAAGTATTTATTTCAATCTCCGATTACAAATCCCAAATGAATAAAAAGTTGAAATACGCGATTAACGCATTAATAAGTATAATACTTGTTGCCTCCCTTATTTACATGGCGGGGGCGAAGGGGGTGGAGAGGCAACTCTCTCGAGTCATTATACCGATTTTTTTGCTTGCTGTTGTAATAGAAAATTTTGGTGTTGCCGTCAGCGCAAAGAAATGGCAGATGCTTCTGAAAATGAAGGGCATGAAAATTTCCTTTCTCACTGCATGGAAGTACTATTACATAGGCACGTTTTTCAATGCGTTTCTCCCTACATCAGTCGGAGGGGATGCGGTTAAGGCATACAGCATTTCTAAGAAGTTGGAAAAAAGGGAGGAAGCCTTTTCCTCAGTAATGATGGACAGACTGACAGGGTTAATCGCTGTTCTCGGCATAGGCTCCATTTCGCTCATTTTCGGATGGGATATGATGCCCAGGGCGGCGCTCATGATTTGCCTTCCGATATTCGCCCTGCCCCTTATTCTGCTTGCCGTGATTTTTAAGACAGAGGTGGTGGAAGGTATCATAAAAAAGCCAATTTTCGAAAAGTTCGGCAGAATCAGAGATTTTGTTGAAAGGATATATGCCTCATTCAAGGAATACGGCTCGTTGAAAAAGGAAATGGTGCCCATCATTCTGATTTCCCTTTTCTATCACCTCCTTCTCATAACAAACAATTATGTCCTTTCCATTTCGCTCGGGCTTGAAATTCCCCTCCATTATTTCTTCATCTTTATACCTGTTGCAGAAATACTCGTCTTTTTGCCCATAACGGTTCAGGGTTTCGGCGTCAGGGAAGGAACGTATGTCGCCCTCTTTTCATCAATTAACATAGAAAGTGCAAAATCTTTTTCCCTGGGCTTTTCAGACCAGATTGTAAAACTCATAGGGAATGTGATAGGCGGGATTGTTTATTTTATACACACTCTGAAGCACTAAAGCATCTCTTTTATATTGTACATCTTCTTATTTGAGAAAGTGTAATACTGCCTTATCATTATCTCTGCCAGGAAACCAAAGAATACTATCTGCAAACCAAGAATCATCAGAAGAATTCCCAGAAGGAGGAGGGGGCGGTTCGAAAGCGTCTCCCCGTAAAAAATTTTCAAAAGAACAAGATACAAATCTATAAAAAATCCGGATGCAAGTAGGGCGCTGCCTATGCCGCCGAAGAAGTGAAGAGGGCGGGTGGAGTAATCTGCCCAGAATTTGAAATTTATCAAATCAAAAAAGCCCCTGAGGAGGCGGCGTGCCCCGTATTTTGATTTCCCGTGCTTTCGTTCGTGATGCCTGACTTTGATTTCGCCCACTTTGTAACCTTTCCATGCGAGAACAGCAGGGATGTATCGGTGCATGTCTCCGTAAAGCTCTATATCTTTGAGCGCTTCCTTCTTATACGCTTTGAGGGCACAATTGAAATCATGCAGATTCAGCCCTGTAATCCATCTCGATATCGCATTTGATATTCTGGAAGGCAACTTTTTTCTAAGCCAGGGGTCTTTTCTGCTGTATCTCCATCCGCTCACAGCATCATATTTTTCCAGCATTTTTACAAGCGAGGGTATATCTTCCGGGTCGTTCTGCATATCCCCGTCCATTGTTATTATCACATCTCCTTCTGCACGCTCAAAACCTGCAGTGAGGGCAGCCGTTTTGCCAAAATTCCGCCTGAATCTTATGCATCTGACAGCCCCGTCCTTTTCATTCAATTTTTTTATTTTTTTAAATGTGCCATCAGTGCTGCCGTCATCTATGAAAATAATTTCGTACTCTCCCATGTTCTTCATCACAGATGCTATTTTTTCATACAGGGGAGCGATGTTCTCCTCCTCGTTATACACAGGGATGACTATGCTGTAATCCATTGCTCTGAAATGAATAACTTACTTAAATATTTGCAGGCTATGTAATCATGGAGAGGCAGGATAACCATGAGCTGGAGGAATGCCTGGAATATGTGAGAGAAGCAATGAAAAAGGAACCGCCGCTTGTCGAATTTAACGGAAAAGTGATGATTGCAGGCGACACACACGGAGATTTAAAGGTCACAAAGGCGATTGCGGAGAGATTCTTCGAGAGGGAATTTGATTACCTCGTTTTTCTGGGGGATTATATCGATAGGGCTCCTCCAGATATCGGCTCATCCGTCCCCAATATTAATTATCTGCTATTTTTAAAGAGGGATTTTCCCGAAAATATTATTTTACTGAAAGGCAACCATGAGGCAAATTATGCGATACCCTGCTATCCCTATGAATTTGAAAAGGAAGTGGAAAAGGTTTACCCGGGAATGCATGAAAAATATGTCGAGGTGTTCAAAAACATGCCGTTGATGGTTCTGTCGAACAAAATTTTCGCATCTCACGGAGGAATATTGAAGGGCTTTGGATTGAAGAAGCTGAGAGAGGTTGATAAAAACGATTTGCATGCCATCGAGTCATTAACATGGAGCGATCCCGATTTTTCGCAGATTTTCAGAGGGATAGGATTTCCTTATGGAAAGGAAGACGTGGAAAAATTTCTGAATGGTATAAAAGCAAATATATTCATAAAAGGGCATGATTACAGCACAAATGGAATGGCAATTTATGGGGGGCTATGCCTTACAATATTCTCTTCGCGCAGATATAAAAATACGGGGAAAGGCGGAATACTCATAGCAGAGATTGAAAGCGAGGCGAAAAGCATAAAGGACATAAAAGTGATGGACTACTCCACTGGAAGATGGAGAGATTACACAGCAGGAATAGTATGAATCATCCAAAACAAAGCATAGGGAAAAACAAAGAATCAATAAGGGAAGTGTGAAGGAGGGCAGAAGATATTAGGGTCGAAACACTATTGCCGGGCCAAATCTTTCAACCCGTAACACTCGCCCACAAGTTCTCTTAGCCGAACTGTAAAGCGTGCCATGGGGGCGCCGTCAACGATATCATGGTCAACAGCAGTATTCATGCTCAGTAACTCTCGTATAACAATCTTGTCATCTATAACTACGGGTTTTTTTGTGATGCCGCCTATTGCGACCTGGAGTGTATAGTTTCCCCCGATGGCAATGTTCCATCCCTGAAAATTGCCGACAGTGCCTATGGTGGTCACACTGCAGGTGCCAAAGTGTTTTTTTCTCAGAAATGCGTTGTTTCTGAAAATCCACGACAACAATTTTTTTATCCACATCGGGGCTCCGATGGCAAATCGTTCAAACCGTGTGAGGGATTCACCGAGAACCTGCTTATCCGGGGAAATGGGTTCCCTTTGTGCAGCCCGTATTTCTTCGGTGATATCCTCGACGCTTTTCTCATTTGCCTTCCTTAAAATATGTACCGTGGGGTACGGCTTACCGTCCATGGTCCGCTCCACGGGAATAGCAACATCAACGTCGCGGAATGTAACCATTTTGCTTCTTCCGTGTCTGAAGGTGTTGAATTCCGGGTATTCACTTACGGTCTGAGCAACGCACTTAACCAGCCATCCCGTAAACGATATTTTCTTTCCCGTTTTATCTTTAATTGCCCGTATCATCTTCCGCCCTTCGGTCACGTCAACTTCAATAAGCGCGTGAATCACATGCCTCCTTTTACCCTGCTCCAGTATCAGGGAAATATTCTTCCTGTCCTTGGAAAATTTTTTTGATGCATACTCTCCGATGCGGTCGTTCATGATGAAAAATAACCCATGCAATAAAAATGTATTGCCAGAGGAAATGCATCTATGGGTGTTGTTACGAGTAAAAAGCAAAGAGAACACAGCAATGGAATACCTCATTATATTAAATCGCAAAAACAAACTAGAAAAGCATTTCTAAACACATAGAGAATTTTAACAGATAGAGTATATGCC
>JAGGSL010000072.1 GCA_021159125.1 Thermoplasmata archaeon | reverse complement strand
AGCACGTTTAAGGATTGAATGCCAATACAAAAATGTTTGGAAATTTTCATAGAACACCTTTCTTGGAGCCTTTTCTTGGAAAGAAAACCCTCGGGAAAAGAAATTTGGGCTGCAGCCCAAAGAAATAACTTAAGGGAAGAGGATAGAAGGAGAAACCATAGGTGTCTCCTCTTTGGGGTGAACCCCTAACAAAGTATATTAAAGACCTGTTCATTTCCCATTGGATGAAGGGAAAAGCACGTTGCCCTCACTGTAAGGAGAGCGTTATCGTGGAGGTACCAGACGGAGCTACCGGAGAACAAATCGTAACATGCCCTAACTGCGGAATGAAATTCAGGGTAGATGTAAACGAGAAATACAGCTGGGAAGAAGAAGCGCCCATAATTCATCCGGCAATGCATATCAAACCAAAATCAATGAAGCCCGTGATTGCAGGAATACTTCTCATCATCATATTCATCAGCGGAATAGCAATGAGTGGCGTCCTCCTCCTCTCATTTGACAGTTTGAATAAAGTGAGTATGCCAAGTGAATTCAAAGGGAAGGTAGTTGACGAGAGCGGAAAAGCCCTTGAAGGGATAAAAGTAGAGGTTGCCGGGCACCCTGAATTAAATACAACCACAGATGAAAAGGGATATTTTATCATTAAAAACATCACGAGCGGGAAACAGGAATTGCATCTCACAGGAGAAGGCTATAAATCCCTGAACGCAGAAATTTTTGTTCTGCCGTGGAATATCACCATATATTCGGAAAAATTTGTTATGAAAGAAGGGAACGGGGAAATCGAGCAAAAGAGTTTGATAATAAAATTATTTGAATTCGGGCCGCTTCTGTCATCAATTATAATCGTGCTCTCCGTAGGGGCACTCATAGGGGGAATACTTGCCATAACCAGAAAATATTTTGTTATTGCAATGATAGGCGCCGTTATCGGTATAATTGCGGGCTTCTTCACGCTCATAGGAATTGTGCTTGGACTTGCAGCGCTGATACTTCTTCTTATCTCAAAAGATGAATTTGAATCAAAGCCAAAGGAAGTGAAATATTAGTTAACTCGCCCAGTTTATTCTCGCCAGATTGATCACTTCCCAGTCATTCTGGTCATGGTCAGCATCATCGCCATCAGAGTAATCCACAACCTTGTACACATAGCGGTAATTCATGCAGCTCCTGTAATTTCCCCACTCCCAGTATTCTTTTTTCCATGGAAAGCGGGTATTCTCGTTGTCTATGCCTCTAAAATTATTCAATCCCAGCGTATGCCCCAGTTCATGCATGACCACACTCGCGAAAGCACGGTAATAATTGCTCCCCTGAAGATAAAAAGACCATGCCCAGTTTCTCACATATTGCCCGCCTATCGAAAAACTGTCAACGTCGAAGGCACAACCGCCGGCAGGCCGTGAAAATTGTATCTGCGAACATATTATGGCGTAATGGAAAACTCCCAGCCTCCAGTTGTGGTGGTCCCAGTGAAGAAAATATTTTGTTCTCGTATCTCCCAGCCCATGACCTGTCATAATTTCGCGATACGGTATCAGCTCCCCTCCGCCGCCCATACCTCCGTCGTCCACATGCAGGGTGATGTTATGCCTGGCAAATGCATTGCAGAGAATGTATTGCGCTTCTTTTGGGAATATGTAAGGTTTGCTCCATGAATATTTGCCCTCCATGCCGTCAACTTCCAGGAATATATCTCTTGAAAACGGGTCCGAAAGCCACTGAGATGTCTCATATTCTTCAAAATTGCTCAACCCGTCGTCATCTGGATCTTCTTCTGATAAATTTTTATCCGAAAAAGGGTCGAAGCCGTATTTATCCTCCCATTCTATGGGTATGCCATCCCCATTGAAGTCCGCCCCGCTGTAATTTTTGAGCGGGTCGAGATGATAGACATTGACTTTCTCCCAGTAAGTAAGATGGTCCCCGCCCCATCCCTCTCCCTGTTCGTAAATATCGAACCATATTTCACAATCATTCTCGTTTTCATTTCCGTCCTCGAAACCGGAGCAGTGCCCGTATCCGTTCTCATCCCCTAGGAAATCGTCGCCTGTCCAGTTCCCCCTCTTCAGATAATACGTCAGATTTATTGTCTTCCCCGCATGAAAAAGGCTTTTTTCTTTGGATATGTCTAAAATTCTGTCAATGAGCGGTTTCTTTTCCCACATCTGTATCTGAATGTTCACTTTTCCTTCTGCATCATAGGGCACTTCTTTTTTGGCTATCGGCTTGTCTATCCATACATCCTTTCCCTTATAGATATCGGATTGCTGCACCGCATCTTCTCCATCAATATACACTTTGAAGTAAATGCGCGGCTCGCTGTCATCCAGAGTCATTGTTCTAGCCCTGATAATGTCAACAACTATTGCCACATTTTGAGGGTCATACGGTAAGGATGAGCTGAAAAGATTGGTAGCTTTATGGCTTTCGCCGGCCATACCATAAGAAAGCAACGAAGGCAACAAAAAACTTAGCAGGATAAGCGATGCCAGCATCTTTTTTTCCATGCTTTTGAAGTAACGGGCCCAATAAATAATTAACGCATTGAAGCATATGGATGCAAAAAATCTTTTAATACCTTATGGATTTTACGACATGAAAAATTTCAGAATGCTGATTTTTGCATTTTCGGTTATTGCCATACTTTTATTATCCGGTTGTGTGAAAAAACATAGCGGAAAAGAAAATATCATGGAAATTAGCTCTGGCAGAGATGACGGAGCCGTTTTTATATTCACTGACTCTCTTCCAAACATATCCGGAATAGTAAGCGGGGGAGGAAATGTACCTGTCACTGTAGGGCTTTTTACTTTGGGCAATGGCAAAAATCTCACAGGAAGAGCCATCTACAGATTTAATATGTCCAACTGGGAGGGAGGAGATTTGACTTTCCATCTAAAATGCATTCAAAAATACGGCAATCCTGGAGATGTTGAGATATATGTATCAAATGATTCCGGCAGCCTGCCCTTGTATTCATCAGAAATGAAAAAGGTTTCCCTGCTGTGGAATCTTGCGAACAGCGGCAAGCTGGTCTCAACATATGCCCCTCAATCGGAAAAATGGATGGAGATATTGATTCCTTCGTTTGTTGTAAATGCCAGAATTGATAATGGATACCTAACCATTATTTTGAAGTTAAAAAATGAGGATATCGGCTCAAACAGCGACTACTATGCGTTTTCAACATATGAATACAACCGTGGAGCAAGCAAACCCTATTTGATTGAGATATGAACATGCTTTAGAAAATTTTATTTATCATTGGGCTTATGTTAAAGCTATGTCCACCTTATGGCTTCATGCGCGCCTGGCGATTGCAATCGCAGTTATGTTCGCGCTTATTTACGGATTTATCACGCTCATTGCCTACCTTCTCGGATTTGCATACCCGCTATCACTGGCAATATTTGCATTCCTGATAATGCTCATCCAGTATATCACAGGCCCGAAAATAGTGGAAATGAGCATGCGTGTGAGATACATAAAAAGAGAAGAAAATCCGAGGTTGTATGATATGGTCGAGCGGCTATCCGGCGCTGCCGGCATCCCGATGCCAAAAGTAGGCATTTCCCGGATACAGGTTCCGAACGCATTTGCCTTCGGTAGGAGCAGGAAAGATGGGAGAGTCTGCGTCACTGAAGGTCTTCTGAAAAGGGTCAATGATGAGGAACTGGAAGCTGTTTTGGGGCATGAGATATCCCACCTCCGCCACCGAGACATGGTGGTCATAACCACACTCTCTGTAGTTCCGTTAATATGCTACATCATATTCTGGTCATTTCTGTGGGGGCGGGGGAGGAGGGACGAGGGCGCCATTATTGCCATAATCGCATTTTTCCTTTACATGCTGAGCAACCTTATCGTGTTATACGTAAGCAGGATAAGGGAGTATTATGCCGATTACGGAAGCGTTGAGCTTACAGGCAAACCGTATGCCCTTGCCTCTGCCCTTTACAGGATAACTCTTGACTCCAGCAGGATAGACAAAAGGGAATTGAAAAAAGTAGAAGGCGCAAAAGCTTTTCTCGCCACCGACCCCTCCACCGCCCGCCGCGATGTTGCCGATTTGAGAAAGGCTGATTTGAATCTTGACGGACATCTTGATATGTATGAGGTTGAAAAATTTGCGAAGGAAGCGAAGGTGACCACAACAGATAAAATACTTGAGATATTTTCCTCGCATCCAAATATGGTGGACAGGATAAAGAAGTTGGCGTCGGTAAAATGAATGAAGAACTTGTAAAAATGGAGATATACCCTGGCTATTACGGCGATGAGAACTTTTCAGAGATAATATTGGTAGAGGAAAAAATGGCTCTCCCTATATATGTCACAAGATGGCAGGCGGAGAGCATAATGAACGGTCTTGAGGGAAGGGTACCGAGCAGACCCCTGACCCATGACATTTTCATAGAGGTGATAAATGCAATGGGCGGCTCAATAAAAAAAGTGGTGATAGATGAACTGCATGGCGGAGTGTTCATGGCAAAACTGTATATCGAGTACTACAGAGATAAGAAAACGAAAGAAATAGTCATGGACGCCCGTCCGAGCGATTGCATAGCTCTTGCCGCAAGGGAGGGCTGCCCCATATATGTTTCCAGAGAAGTTCTCAGAGAGGCAGGAAAAAGCAAGGAGGAGATGGGCATAGAGGGTTTTTAGTGCCTCAATATGAAATCTGCCAAATGATGTTGTTATCCATTGCAGCTCTTTTTACTTTTAAATGAGCGATTGTAAAATAAAAATGGAGAGAGGATTTTCCCCCTTGCCCTCTATATGTAAAAGCTCCTGCCATTTATATTGTTTTCCTTATTTTCCGTTTACAGGCTCATAAGGATTGAAGGCAGGGTCTCCGTAAAGCACGAATTCATGTATTGCAACATACTTTTTATCCAGCACCTTTGTCCCGCCCCCTGATGAAAGCTCATCGTTTAGAGGAGGAGTCCACAAGAATGTTGAGTTTGCATCCTGGGGAAGGTAAGCATTTTTGGCATCTCTCAAAGCCATACCTGTTGTGCTGTCGTTCGTTATCAAATCAAGTATGTAATCATGTGCTATCAAACTGCCGAAGTGCAGGTCTGGGTATTCTCCTTTAAGGATATAATGTATAGTTGCATTGACGTAACCCCATATCCCGAATCCTTCAAAAATCAAGCCTGGCTCGATATATCCCGGGTCTGCGGTATATCTGGTTGAGGCTATGAATGCATTTACTCCTGCATGTACAAACGCCTGGGAAAGTGTGTTGTATGGGGATAGACCCTCCGTTTTGCCTACAAGGCAGCTTTCTATGAATGCCATAGAAGGACCGTAATCCATGTTTACGACATGCCTCACATCGTATGTGCCCTTTCCCGACAGCCCTGTTTTCAGCCCAAGCCCAAACTGGTCGAATTCAAGCATGTCTCCTGCCTCAAACAGGTAATAGGAGCCATGTGCAAATGCGAATATGTAGTTGCTGCTAAGCTGATACTCTCCTCCCTTTGCAATTCTATCATCTATAAACCCTGTCCTCTGAGCCTCCAGCCGATATGCGCTCTTCACATTGAATCCTCCTTTTGCTGTATCATTGCAAAGATGCATGTTTATGAACTTGCTCTCTCCTGTCCAGAATTTTGTCGGCTCATCCCTGACCGGGCCAAATCCGATAATGCTCTTCAGTTTGTTCATCAGCGGCGTAATCAC
>JAGGSL010000100.1 GCA_021159125.1 Thermoplasmata archaeon | reverse complement strand
TATGCAATATGAAAAAGAGAACCTGGCTCTCTTATTCCGCTATCCCAGGCCCCTCCAATTTTTATGGCTTCATTGTGGATTCTTATAAAAGTTTCTTCAGTAATGTGTTTCAGGTATTCATATCCCTCTTCTTGCTTATTCACTATTCCTGTATAAGGGGGGTTCTAAAAATAGTTTCTATTCTCGCACCAAATCCCTCCACTTTGCGCAAATATGCCATCTTATAAAAGTCTATTTATATACTCACCTCAAGAAAGCAACAAAAAGGGTCAGGCCCACATAGGCCCTATAAAAAGAGAGAGAATTATAACAATATCTGTGGTGGGTTTTTCACATCGGAATCGCTGGAATAAGCAAAATGGGGCATCATGAAAATCTCCCATCTCATCTTAAATTGAATATATATACATCCATCTGGGCATATGCTGTTGTGCCGTCGACCGTAATCTCTGCCGTAATCCTGTGCTTTCCTACAGTGGGCACATTAAAATCCCACACATAAGGAGGAGTGCTATCCGAATATAGATTTTTTCCGTCAAGGTAAAAATTCACAGTTGCATTTTCATTTGTAGATATTTCGAGCGGCATTTCTCCTATTATTGTGTTCCCCCACGGTGCAGGCATTATATGCCTGCCGTCCACATACAAAGCAGGACGCCATACATTTGGTTTCACCAGGAATATCTCTGCATCATTTATTGGCGGCAGTTCGCTGTCAGGGATGCCTGCCGCCCATGCAACAGCACGCCGGAGCATCCACCAGTTATATGACCAGTCAACTTCTTTACCGTCAACCCACTTGTAAAGATAATCCTTCCTGAAGAGTGTATACTTCGACCGCCCTAAAAATTCCTCGACATGCCCGCCGAGCACAGTCCTTTCTTCCGGATGCGGACCAAAGAGAGCGACTCTCCCTTCACCATATGTGGTGGCAATTGCAGCATATTCACCTTTCACATCTGTTACAACCGGTGCTTCAATCTGCCATTCCCCCCCAACTTTCTTCCAGAAATGTATTGGCGCCTTTTCGCTCACCTCCTCAGCATAAACAGCTATGGGCACTACCTCTCCAAGCAGGGGATCTGTTTTATCTGCAGGATACATGCCAGGTCCACCTTCATATCTTATTATGCGCGGATTGTCAGGGCTTACATTGAGTATGGGATGATCTTTAATTTCGCATGCGATAGGCACCCCTCCTTCAAGCCCGGCGGACTTGTAAAGGTACTGCCACTCCTGTTCCTGATTGTCATTTACGTACACATTTGCAATGCCCAGTACGCCTGCATCAATGATTCTGTCGATGATGGTCGAAGGATTCTGCATTCCTTGAGATGCCTCGTTTGCGCCGCCGCAGATGCCGACATAACCGCCGCCGCTAGCGACAAAATTTCTTACGTTATCTTTCCATCTGCTGTCGATTCCATGTATGTACTGGCGGGCACTTGCGCCTATGACGAAAACATCATAATTTTCTACACTCAGTGGCTTTGCCCCCCTCCCTGCTGCTTCCATCATGCTTATCTCGGAAATGTTGAACTGGTAATGTATGCTGCCTATCGTCCATCCGTACTGCAGAGCATATTCAAGAACCTTTATTGCAGGCACTATTGAGGGATAGACCGCTATATCTATGTAAACCGTTTTCTGTGCCTTGCTTTCAGAGAATTGAAACGATGGAATTAAAATTATGGAGACAATGGCAACAAGCGATAGGAAGCGCACGACCGCCCTCATTCCTTTCATATCCCATTCAATGTTGCCGTGTATAAATAGGTAACGGAACCGTACAGTATGATGTTATGCCCCGGTGCATGCCAATCGCCCGATATAGCAATCGAAGTCATTTTAAGTTTTCCAGCATTTGCTTGCATGGATAAGCGATGGTTGTGGTGGCTGGTATTTGCCGCTTTGATGTTCCTTTCTATCGATTTCTGGGACTGGAACGATGACTCCATATTATTATTCATGCCGTTGTGGGCATGGTATATTTTTTCTCTCACGCTTGCCATCTCAGCATTTTTTGCATTGTTTTCAAAATACGGATGGAGGGACGAATGATGGCAGTAGCGATGATGGTTGCATATTTCCTCATTCTGCTTGTCCTGGGCATATATTCCCATAAAAAAGCTAAGGGGGATGTTGAGGATTACTTCCTTGCAGGTAGGAGTTTCGGTCCTGTCGTGCTTTTCTTCACTCTCGCTGCAACGAATTTCTCCGCCTTCACATTTCTCGGCTTTGCAGGGAAAGCATACACCGACGGCATGGGACAGTATGGGGCTATGGCTCTCGGCACCTCCTTCATGGCAGTGATGTTTTACGTTATTGGAAGAAAAGTATGGAAAATCGGGAAAGAAAAAGGGTACATAACACCCGGTGAACTTATCGGCGGAAGGTACGACAGCGCTGCACTGCGATTAATTTTTACGGGCGCAATGTCCATCTTCACGATTCCCTATCTTGCAATACAGGCGATAGGCGCAGGATACATACTCCAGATGATATTTCCTGAACTGGGCATGGAAATAGGGGCTGTTGTTGTGACCATCATAATAACTTTTTATGTGCTTATGGGGGGCATGAGGGCATCCGGCTGGACAGACGTATTTCAGGGAATGATAATGGTCGCTGCAATGCTCGCTGCCTTTGCGTTCATTGCCCACTCCCTTGGCGGTCTTGGAAATGCCACATCTGCCGCGTACAATGTCCAGCCCTCCTTGTTTTCCCGCCCCGGGCCCAACGGCTATTTTACCCTTAAAATCTGGCTCTCCTTTCTAATACTCTGGATGTTCTGCGACCCAATGTTCCCCCAGATTTTTACACGATTTTATACGGCGAAAAGCCAGCGCTCCCTGAAGATATCCATGGCTCTTTATCCCCTGCTGATATCCTTCTTTTTCCTTCTGCCCGTTCTTATAGGGGTATGGGCGCATGGGGCAGGCATTGAAGTTTCAAATCCGGACAACGTGCTTCTTATCATGGTGAGAAATTACACTCCCTCTTTTGTATTCTCTTTTGTGATTGTCGGGGCGCTTGCTGCTCTGATGTCCACCGCCGACTCACAGCTGCTTTCATTATCGACCATGCTCACATGCGACATAATGGGAAAGAAGGTGAGATACAGCAGGATTGTGACTCTGCTGCTCTCGTCTTTTGCAATCATTTTCATAATATTCGGTTACAATCCCAGGGCGGGCATAATGGGCACGCTTGTAAGCACAACATTTTCAGGGCTGGTCGTTCTGTTTCCGTCTGTGCTCGCAACTTTATACTGGAATAGGGCAACGAAATGGGGATGCATGGCAAGCATCATCGTCGGAGAATTCATCGTATTTTCAGGCCCCTACATTTCCATCCCTTCATTCGGTTTCCTTCCCTCAATGACCGCCCTTGCTGTTTCTTTTGCCCTGCTGTTTATATTTTCAATGGTGACTGCAGAAGGCAAAAATTTAAAGGTCGGGGGCATATTCACTGCTATCACAAAAAGAGGTGAAAGATGAAAGCAGATGTGGTTGTTATCGGGGGGAGCGCTGCGGGCATTGTTGCAGCTGTAACAGGAAAGGCAAGTTATCCGGATAAGGATTTTATCCTCATTCGTGAGGAAGACAAAGTTGTCGTGCCGTGCGGCATACCATATATTTTTGGCTCTCTTAAGAGCACTGAAAAAGATTTGATATCTGACAACATCCTCACAAATGCAGGAATAGCGTTGAAGGTTGGGAGGGTTGTGGCAATTGACCAGAAAAACAAAATCTGCAAGATGGAAGACGGCACTGAAATAGAGTTCGATAAACTTGTTCTTGCAACAGGCTCGATGCCAAAGGTTCCCGGATGGCTGAAAGGGGCCAATTTGGAAAATGTTTTTACAATCCCGAAAAGTAAGGAGTATCTGGACAAAATGCTCGAAAAACTCGAAGGTTGCAACAAAATAGTGACAATAGGTGGCGGCTTCATAGGTGTTGAAGTTTCAGATGAGCTCAATAAGAAAGGGAAGGAAATCACAATCGTTGAGATTCTGCCTCATGTGCTTGGCATAGCATTTGACGAGGAGATAGCATCCATTGCCGAGGAAAAATTAAAAGATAGAGGAATAAACATAATTTCAGGCGTGGGTGTCAAGGAAATACTGGGCGATGAGAAGGTAGAGGGGGTGATTCTTGAAAACGGGGAAAAATTGGAGGCAGATGCCGTGATTCTTTCAATGGGCTACATGCCAAATACAGGGCTTGCAAAGCAATCCGGCATAGAGGTTAACGAGAAAGGATTTATCAAGGTGGATGAATACATGCGCACAGCCAACCCCGACATATTTGCCGTCGGCGATTGCGCCGAGAAGAGAGATTTCATCACAAGGAAAGTCAGCACCGTCATGCTGGCATCCACCGCCTGTGCTGAAGCAAGAACTGCAGGCATGAATCTATATAAGCTTTCCACGGTGAAAATATTCAGCGGAACCATAGCCATTTTCTCAACCGCAATAGGCGAAACAGGCTTTGGAGCGGCAGGACTGACCGAAAAGATGGCAAAAAGAGAGGGTTTTGATATTGTGACAGGAACGTTTGAGGGAGTTGACAAGCATCCAGGAACGCTTCCAGATGCCCACAAGCAAATTGTGAAGCTTATTGTTGCCCGCGAATCAGGTGTCATAATAGGTGGAGAGGTCGTGGGCGGCCCAAGCGCAGGGGAAATAACGAATCTGATAGGGCTTGCAATACAGAATAAGATGACCGTTAACGACATACTCACAGCCCAGATAGGGACTCATCCGTTGCTGACTGCACCGCCTACCGCATATCCCCTAATAAAGGCTGCAGAGGTAGTGGCAAGAAAGATGAATCCGGTATAAGTGAATTACAGAAGCCAGTTCATGCCTGCTACAACTGCGGTTGTGACGATTGCCCCCGCAATAACAATACCGATGAAAATGCACAGCAGGGATTTTTTGAAATCAAGGCCGAAGAGGTAAGCTGCCAGACTTCCTGTCCATGCACCTGTGACAGGCAGCGGAATTGCAACAAAAAGAATGAGTGCCAAACTCTCCCATCTCTCTATGCTCTTTTTCGTCTTTTTGCGGGTGCGCTCAAAAATGCGGTCCATCAATTTATCCCAGAATTTCCATCTTCTAAGAAAGCCCTCCACTGGTCCAAGGAATTTCAATATGAACGGAACGGGAATAAAATTGGCGAGCACTATGAGCGGTATTGAAATGTATGGGTTAAGTTTGTATATGCCTATGGCAAGAGGGATTGCACCCCTCAGCTCTGAGATGGGAAGCATGGCAAGTAACAGAATCCATAACCATTGCATTATGCCATTCATAATATCATCTTCCCCATGCCCTCGCCGCCGGCAAATTCGCCATTTTCAACAATCATCTCTCCTCTGAGAAACACATGCGACGGATAGATGCATTTCCGTTTCTCATAGGCACTCCAGCCGCATTTCGAATATGACTTTATTTCACTTTCCCTAAAATCTATTACCAGCAAATCAGCATCCCTGCCCGCTTCTATTGCTCCTTTGTTTATGCCGAATGTTCTGGCAGGATTTACGCACATCATCCTATGCACCATGGACAAACTCATTCTTTCTCTCTTCACTTCCTCCATCATTAACGGCAGGGACGCATCAACTCCTGGCATTCCAGAAGGAGCGGTCAAAAAATTCTCTTTTTCATCTAACAGATGGGGAGCATGGTCTGATTCAATGATGCCATCAAATCCATGCCTCACTGCCTCAAAGAGCTTCATTCTTTCTTCTTCATGCCTCAGGGGCGGATTTACCTTTCCCATCGCTTCATACCTGAATTTTGATGA
>JAGGSL010000050.1 GCA_021159125.1 Thermoplasmata archaeon | reverse complement strand
GTATTGTGAAAGAAATAAAAGATTTATAACCTTCGATGATGGGTGAAATTTTTGGGCACACACCTTCTTAAGGGTTGAAGAGAAAAAGGGCTCAAAGGAAGAGGAACTTGGAAAATATTATATGAAATTCAACCCATTATGAAATGAAAATGAGCAAAGCAGATGAAATAAAATTCAGGCCAATTGGTATCATTCATTCTCCATTCAAGGAAGCAAAAGGTGTGCCCATCCAGCCGTCAGCCGCAAAAGGCATTGAAGGTAAAGTTGAGATATTTCCAGAGTATACCGAAGGTCTTGAAGACATTGGCAATTTTTCCCATATCTTTTTGATATACCATCTCCATCTCTCCAGGAAGTATAGCTTGAAGGTCAAACCCTACATGGATGATAAAGAGAGGGGTGTTTTCGCAACGAGGGCCCCAAGCAGACCCAACCCCGTAGGCATATCAGTCGTTGAACTTCTGGAAGTCGATGGCAATATGCTTCATATCAAAAATGTGGATATTGTTGATGGTACGCCTCTGCTTGACATAAAGCCCTATGTGCCTGAGTTTGACATTCACAATGTTAAAAAAATTGGATGGCTCGAGAAAAATGTTCATAAACTTCCAGAAACAAAAGATGACGGAAGATTTATATAACGGCAGTATTTATCCGGCCCAATATGAAAAAGCACATTTTATTTATTGACCTGCTCCTGTTGGCAATCTTCATTTTCCTGGTTGTCTCCAAGATAGTTACCGTGCCTGCCATTAAAATTATCCAGCCAATTTTTATGATTCTAATCGCTGTTCATCTGATTCAACACTGGAAGGTTTTGGCTGCTTCAATTAAGAAAATGATGAAGTGATTTACGCCCCACTATTTTTCTATTAGCCCAATAATCTCGTTCAGCTTTTCTATTGTGTAGTCTGCAAGATGGGCAAATTTTTTTGAATGCTCATTCAGCAGCAGAACTGTCTTAACTCCTGCGTTTTTTCCGGCAAGCATGTCCCAGAGGAAGTCGCCGACAAATAGCATTTTTTCAACTGGAACAGCAAGCTTTTTTGATAGCATGATGAGCGGCTCGCCAGATGGTTTCGGCTCCGCGTCCTCCCTTGCAACAACATGCTTTATGGGAATGCCCAGCTTTTTTATCACAATCTCCGCATGTTCTCTTGAGGAGCGGGTAACAATCCCTGTTTTTATGCCCTTCTTATTCAAAAAATTCATTACTTCCATAAAACCATCGTTCAGGGAGCAATTTTCCTGAATTTTCCTTTCATATTCGCCAATTATCCTGTAAAATTTTTCCCTCTCGTGCTCGTCCGCTCTGCTTATGTAATCAAGCACGTCTCCGTCGCCACATCCAATGCGCTCCCTGAAAGGTGCAAACCTTACATCTGTCTTTGTGATTGTGCCGTCAAGGTCAAAGATGACAGCTCCAACATCCATGCCGGTAACTCCAAAAATAGAATATAAAGGTACCCCCGCAAACTTTTAAATGGATTACATACTACATTTATTGTGAAGTATATAGATAGAATTGCAAAATCTGTTGCTTGCATAAGGGAGTCGCCGCTTCGCATCGCAGCGCTCATCATCCTTGCCATAATCATTTTCTCTGTGCTCGTTGCCCTCCTGGTCATTTTAACCCCCAAGGGAACTTTTGAAGTTGAATGCATACAATGCGGAGGGAGGGACGGCAACCTGTTTATTGCCAGTGAAGCAAATGCAAATTTTGATGTTGTCGTGAAAGTTAATGACAAAGATGGAAATGCAGTGGAAAATGCAACTGTCAAAATTTATGGAGGGGTGGAGAAGGCATATGCAAAAACAAATGCTGACGGCATCGCCGTTGTAAATGTAACCATAGCTCCTGACCAAATAGAACAATCGGCATTTCTAAAAGTCGTAGTGGAAAAGTCAGGATTCAAGAAATATGTTAGGTCAGATTTTGTTGTTGTGACAAGAGGGTAACGAAACTTTAATTATCCAAAAGAGGTATGCATTATATGGAAGACGACCTTGACAGATTGGGAGTAGCGCCATCAGACAGAAAGAAACTTGAGGCCATGGGCATAACCCGCCTTGATCAGATTGCGTTGCTCAATCACGAAAAGCTGGGGATGGGGCGGGGGAAGGGTTCTGCCATTATAAGAAGAGCAAGGAATATTATTGCACATGAAAATATAAAGGATATTGAGATTGATAACGACGTCATCAGAATTCATCTTGTTAAGAAATCAAGCTCCATTTTGAAATCCGTTCTCTCCGTTCTTGGCGTTTACAATGTTCCGCCCGGCGCCGCCGCCCTGGTGGATGGGGAAGGCATGATAGAGTTGCACCGCAAAGGTAGAGCTTTTGACCGCATAATTGAAGGAGCTCAAATTGAAAAGGAAATTCTGGACGGGAGGAATATTTCTCTTGCCGAGAACATGACCTTGAGCGAGGAGCAGGTGCTGGACTTTGCCAAGGAGAGGGGATTCCACGGCTTCTGGAAGAATGTATTCGATGAAATTAAAGGGAATGATGTCATGAAGAAGGCGCTGACCGTGAGCATGTTCTCCACATTTGAGGAGCCTGTTCATACCGTGGTTATAGGTGAGCCGGGGAGTAGCAAAACGCTGGCAAAGGAAATTATAGAACGTAACTTCCGCAACATTACAACTGTCGGAGCAAATACAACAAGGGCGGGGCTTGTGATAAACCTTGCCACAGGAGAAATGGGCGCCCTTGCTTATTCTGATAAAAAAATCGTTCTCGTGGATGAACTGGATAAAATACCTGAGGAGGATATAGAACATTGCTACGAGCTGCTTTCGAATGGGCGCTGCAGCGTGCATTCAGCAAAAATTCACGAAGAGATAGAGAGCAAGTTCATAATGATAGCCTTTGCAAATCCTTCATCCCAGATTTTTGAAGATAAACCGATAAAGGGCATTTCCCTGCCACCGCTTCTCATGAGCAGATTTGCGCTGATTGTCAAAACGGAAAAAATAGATAAGGAAAGCCGTCTGAAGTTATTCGAGCAGAAGTTTTACGGAGGAGGCGAGATAAGGGAAAAGCCTTCTTTTTACAATCAGTGGGTAGAGATGGCTCAGAGCTACGCTCCCTCGATAAAGGCATCAACCAAAAAAGTAAAAAAATACCTTGAAAGCGTGAACGAACTTGTGGAGGAACATTACACGACGCAGCTGCGCAGGGACTTGAGGATGGGGGACTACACGCGCCGCATACCGCAGGCAATAGCACGTGCCTCCTTCACAGATGTGGGAGATGAAGAACTTGACGAGGCAGAGAAAATCCTGTACGATTCCGTGGAAAGCTGGGGAAGATAAGTATTCAGACCACTATAGTAATATAGCCGGTTTTTGATATAATACGGGAGAAAATGAAGGAAGAAATATGGGATGTTATTATTGTTGGAGGTGGGCCCGCAGGGTTGACAACCGCCATCATGTGCGGAAGCAGGCACCTAAAAACGCTGGTTCTTGAAAGCAATAAATGGGGCGGAATGCCCTCATCTCTTTATCCTGATAAAATCATACCAAACTATCCGGGATTTCCCGATGGCATCACAGGCATGGAACTTGTGCAGCGATGGCTTAAGCACATAAAGAAAAGCGAATTCGCGACAATGAAAATAGCAACGGTAACGGAAATAACAAAGAACAGGGCTGTAAAAACCCCTGAGGAGACATATATGGGGAAGACTGTGGTTATTGCCACAGGAACAAGACCAAGGATGTTGGGCATTCCGGGAGAGGCAAAATTCAATAAGGGAAATAAGGGAGTTTACTATTATGTGACTCACAGAGAAGAATTCCGTGGCAAAAAAACTCTTGTTGTCGGAGGAGGGGATACTGCAGTTGATGCCGTGCTTGACATTGTGGATGTTACAGACGAAATTTATATTGCCCATAGGAGAGAGAAATTCAGGGCTCTTGATGATAGCGTGAAAAAAATGGAAGAATCAAAGACGGAAATTCTCCTGAACACCGAGGTGAAGGAGATAAGGGGAAGCAACAAAGTCGAGGAAGTCGTGCTTTTAAATAACAAAACAAAGAAAAAACAGATTCTGAAAATCGATAAAGTGGTGCTCGCAGTAGGGTTGGTCCCAAACGGAGAGATATTCAAAAAACTGGGCGTTAAAATGGATGAAAAGGGCTACATAATCACAGATGAAGAGCAACAAACAAACATTGAGGGTATTTTTGCAGTTGGGGATATTGTTAGAGGGAGTTTTCGTTTGCTCATTGTTGGAGCTGCTCACGGCGCCATTGCATCCCAAAAAATTTATGGGCATATAAAAAAGCCGTACTGGGCGGAGAAAAAGAAAGGTCAGTAAAGAAGGCCTTTTCCTTCCAACTCTTTCTTTAATTTTTCAACTGCTTTTTCCACCTGCTCCGTCTTTCTTGCCCCTGTGCAGACAATCTTTCCCGAACTGAAAAGCAACAGCACAACGCCCAATTCCCTCATGCGGTAAACTATGCCCGGGAAAATCTCGGGCTCATATTCCGTATTTTCAAGCCCGACGGCAAGGGCAGTGCTTACCAGGTTAAGCTCCCCGTGCAAATCTCCCGACGCGACAATATTCTGTATGTTTATTTCTGGCTCGTCCACAACCTTGAAACCTACTTTTTTGAGCATATCGCATACCTTTTTCATGCTCTTCTTTATGTCTTCTATATTCTTCGCTCCTGTGCAGACGACCTTTCCGCTTTTAAAAAGCAGGAATGCAGTTTTTGGCTTATCAATGCGCAGCACCAGCCCCGGAAATATGTTCGGTCGGTAACTCGTATTCGGCAACGATTCCATTATTTTATCCAGTTCAAGCTTTTCCGCAATGGTTGTAGATGCGACAATATTCTGTATTTTTATGTCTGCCATAATGGGTAAATGCAATAATATACAATAAATGTTTCTATTCCCAAAAGCATTTTTTACAAATCCTTTCTACTGAATAGAATAATGGCAATGATAAGGGGAATGGCGGCCCAGGCGGAGAGCCCGACCAGTGTTGTCCACATGTTGATATAAGAAGGTAACAACGGAACAGCGATACCAAAAACGCTCTTCACCCCGTAAATCAGAATGGCATGCATCTGATATGTATCTATGGGGCTGATAAACATTGCTTTCCATATCCATGCAGAGGGACCGATTTCTCCGCTGAATATGGAATGATGGTTTCCTTCTGTTGCAGCATACAGCCCTGTCAGGAGCATACTTATAATCATCGAGAAGAAGAACCAGGTAAATACCCCTGCGCCTACAGCCACAGATCTCTTCTTCACAGTCACGGATATCAACATCGATATGCCAAGGAAGATAAGTCCCATGAGAAATGTTATCAGGAGAAAATGGAGATAATAGGATGCAATGCCTGTTCTGCTGCCCATTGATATTACAATCCCCGCCCCACCAAATCCGGTAAATATTGTGGTAAAAAGTACGGCTGCAAGAGCAACATATTTCCCAACAAAAACTTCAATTCTATTTACAGGGTATGAAAGAAGAGTTGATAACGAGTTGTTTTCCCTTTCCTTTATAATCGAGCTGTGCCCCAGCATGATGGCCACCATGGGCACAAGGAGTGAAACAATGCTTGTTAATGCTATCACAGTGTCATCTAAATTCTGGAAGCCCACACCCCGGGAATTTGAAGAGTTAAAGTATGACACCACGACTGCAAGCAACAAAAAAATGAGAGTTATGACCATGAGCCACCTGTTCCTTATGGTGTCCATATACTCTTTCTTGAAGATAGCCCCCATAGCTGCGATATTTATCTTGCCCACAGACAATAAGTGCTCAAACAATAAATGCTTTTTGCTATTATTTTATACTTTATGGAAAAGTTAATAAGCAAAATAGAGATAACATTTTAGGTGAGCAAAT
>JAGGSL010000073.1 GCA_021159125.1 Thermoplasmata archaeon | reverse complement strand
GCCTATGAAATCATCATTTGCAATATTCCGTTTATTGCCAAGAAAAGCGGAATGGGCGGCAAGCGAACTAAATATAAACAAAGAACTTACCCCTGGTAAGTTATACTGGCGTGATACATACCGTTTCGGATCAAATGTGATTTTGATATGTTTGTTATCAGGAAAAGACGGTTAAAAAGATTTGAAGAAATAGCTGGAGAAACTCGGGTGCAAAGAATAGGAAATGCCTATCTCTCTACTTTTTCATCTGATTTCGTACCAGCTACTGATTTTGGATTCAGATTCATTCCATCTTCTTGAATTGGTCTTTAGATGCGCCACATACAGGGCAGACCCAGTCATCAGGTATGTCCTCAAATGCAGTCCCCGGGGCTATACCTCCGTCAGGATCTCCTTTTTCAGGGTCGTACACGTACCCGCATATCTGGCATACATATTTGTCCACTTTATTCACCTCCTCGCTTTTTATATAGGTGGGCGCAGTCTCAGGCGATCTGCCGCCCTTTATTTCATGGTAGTAAGCATAGGTCAAGGGCTCTTCTCTTCCCAAAACACTTGCCTCAACAACCTTGCCCACAAAGAGCGTATGAGTGCCTACCTCCATGCTTTTCATAACCTCTGCCTCTATGAATCCGACTGTAAAGTCGGTAACTAAAGGCGCTCCTGTTTTGCCAACTTTATAATTCACATTTTCAAATTTATCGATATCCCTGCCACTTTTGAACCCGAATTGACCTATGAGCTTCATAGGTGCTTCTTTTGAAAGAATGGAAATAGCAAAAACCCTGCTTTCCTCTATAAACTCATGTGTGTAATTTTTTTTATTTATGCAAACCGCTATCATAGGCGGCTCGGCGCACACCTGAAAAACGGTATTTGCTATCTGCCCGTTGAGTTCTCTGCTTTTCTTCGAAGTCACGATGTACAGACCATAACTCACAAGTCGGAATGCACGGGCGTCCATGCATAAGTAACAAACATGAATATATGAAAGTTTATGAGCTCAATCAAACATATCCTTTATTTTATCTACATCATTTACAGGCGACTTACAGGCATAGTTTCGGCAAACGTAAACTGCAGGGCTGCCTCCTCTGTGGGTCTGAGAATAACAACCTTGTTCGGCACATAAATGCTGTTTATTATCTCAACCATTTCATGTGTTTTTTCAGATGATGAATTTCCTGCAATCACGACTTCGTATGAATTCTCGAACATGAAATCAAGCGATGTAACAAAGGGGGTGTGAGCAGATGGAAAGTTCTTTACTTCTCCTGAAAACACTCTTGCCATCTCATATGCCTTTCAATCACTTCCTTCACATTCACAATATTAGCTCAGCAGCCCTTCTATAATCAAATCCACCGCCTCCTCCTCGCCCACCCCTCTTGACATCAATGTTTCAAGCTGTTTCGTATCAACGCTGCCTATTGCCGCCTCATGTGTGATGTGTGCTTTCGGATGCTTTACTTCAACTATGGGTATTGCTCTTGCCACCCCATTATCCTGTATTATTTCCTTGCAGTCAACATGGCCGCGAGCATAGGGCGCTGTTGCAACCATTACATTGTAAACCTCTGCTTTCGCATTACCACGCACCGCTACCCTGGACGTGAGCACTCCTCTCGCCTTCTCTCCAATCAAATTTCCTGCCTCTCTTATCTTTATCAAATCATCGCTCCTGCCGCTCACCTTGCTCGTCATCTCCATAACGCTTCCTTCCTTTCCCGTTATTTCGTAATCAATGTCCAGCTTACCGACCCTTCCCTTAATCAGCTCGAATTCTGTCTTAAATCTGGCATTTTTATCGAGCTCAATTTCTGCCTTCGGGTAAACCTCTATGCCGCCTTCCATACTGTGTATGTGCTTTTCCTCATATGAATATGAAGCGCCTTCTCTGACCCTAACCTTTGCATCCATTATGTGCTTGACATCTATTGCTTTCGGGAAAATGCAGTGGGAAAGGATAGAAATTTTTGCATTTTTTTTCACGTCAATTTCCATCACTATTTTCTGCAGGGCTTTGTCATGCGTCACGCCGAAGCACATATGCACTTTCTTTTCTATGACAATGCCCTCATCCACAATAACTTTTACATTAATGCCATCCTCAATCTCTTCAGTATCGATATGCAGTCCGGGAACAATATTTTTGCTAACCACTTTGTTGAGGTTTATTGTGAGATGAGCTGTCTCCTTATCCTTCAGTGCTTCGTCTTCTCCCGCAAGTTTCAGCAAATCATCAATTTCCATTTTTATCACCTTTGTCCGGCAAATTCTTATGCTCACATGGCAGGCACTCCTTCTCGAAGTAGGGCTTTATTTTATCTATCCCTCCTTTCTCCACAAGTTTGCCGCCGCACATCAAAAATGCACGCTCTGCCTGCTTCATCACAGCAAGGCTATGAGTTATAAGCACAATCGTTGAGCCATAACTTTTCAGCAATTTTATGCCTTCAAATATTTTTTCAAGAGAGGAAACATCAATGCCTGAGTCAGGCTCGTCAAGCATTACAAATTTTGGCCTCATTGCAAGTATTGATGCCAGTTCCACTTTCTTTCGCTCGCCCCCGCTCAGTGTTTTATCAACAGCCCTGTTCATATAATCGTCAGGGTTAAGCCCTACCTTCCTGAGAGCATCCTCCACTTCATCAATGCTTTTTTCCGCTGACGAGGCCATTATGAATTTTTTGACAGTCAGCCCCTCATATCTTGCAGGCTCCTGCCATCCGAGCGTTATGCCTCTCTTTGCCCTCTCCGCTATTCCCATCCCTTTTATTGATTCTCCTCCAAATATTATGTCGCCCTCTATATTCCTGTAGCCTTCGAGTCCCATTATGGTGTAGGCAAGGGTTGATTTCCCAGCCCCGTTGGGACCGACGACAGCATGAACATGTCCTTCCAGGAAATCCATATCCAGATTGCTCAAAATCTTTCTGCCGTTGAGAGTCAAACTCAGATTCTTCAATTCAAGTATGCTCATATTTTGTCCCTTGCAGCATATATGTCGATGCCATATATTTTCCTTCCTGTACTATTTCCAGTCAAGCAATCTTTTCTCTCCTTCAAGTTCTCTTATGCCAGCAACATCCTGCTCCACTTCCAGCGTTCCCATATAATTCCCGTTTCTGTCCCTGATTGGAATGTATCTTATGTAGATGAATGACTTGCCCATCTTTATCCAGAAATCTGCGCTGTCTTTTTTCCCTTCCTTGAATGCCTTCAGTATTTTATTGACTATGTGCACACTTTTTGGTGGGTGGCATAACTGCACGGGTCTTCCTATGATTGACTCCGTCCTCTGAAATGTCCTTTTTCCACCTGAGAAATACCTGACCCTATCGTCTTTATCGATAAAGGTTATGCTAAACGGAACCGCCTTCAGAATTTCATCTATTTCTTCTGGCAATAAGTAGCCTGTATCAAGTTTTATATCTCCCTCTCTTTCAACCCTCTGCTCATCTGCCTCAGGTAGTTTACTCTCCATAATTTTTTTAATCTCTCCCGGAAGTCTGGAAATCTGCTCATCTGTCAGCGCACCTTCTATCTGGTAGGGATATATCGGCTCTTCCTTTGTTTTCCATTCCTGGGACGGTTTTACTTTGTAATAGCCAATTTCATCCTCCTGCTGTCTTATTGCTGCCCATTCCCCTTCTGATAAAATTGCATGCAATGCAGGATAGAGGATGTTGTTCTCCCTGAATACCATATCCACAAGCGCTGTTGCCACTTCCTCAATGCGTTCTCGAAGCTTTTTCAGGAATTCATCCTTGTCATCTTTTTCCTGGTCAAGGGATTTAAGAAGAAGTTTTATTTTTGCTCTCACCTCATCGTGCTTTCTCCACAGCGTGCTGGGCACTGCGGTCAGTCCCCTTCTCTCCAGATACGGAAAGTGTATCATCTCTTCCCTTGTATAGTGAGTTATGCCTATAAGGGGCAGTTGCTTCGCCAGGTTTCTCAATGACTGCAGGTTTTTCTCCATTTCGTCAGGCAGTGATTTTGCATACATGTTGAGCATCTCCGCATCTTTTGTTATCTGCTCGTTTTCCATGTAGAGAGTATGAAGCGGATGTCCGGGAAGCACATCAATGTCAAATTTTTGGGCAACCGCCTCCCTGAACAATTCAACGTGAATGTCGCACATGCTTGCTATTTCCTCAGCGGTCACTCCCTCCTCCATCAGCTCCTGTTCAATTAGCGGTATCTCCAGGGGCGATATGCTCCTCAGCAGGTCTTTGAACTGCTTTTTAAGTTCTGCAACGTCCTCACCGTTGCTTATCCTTCTCAGTATTTCCTTCAATTTTTCCTTTTTATATTCCCTATTGTTAAGTAATTCGCTCATTTTATCTCACTCCGTAAGAGAATAATAGCATCTTTTTTGGAGATACTATATTCCCTTCCTTTTTCAATTCCTTTATTATCTTTGATACTTCCTTGCTTTCAATGCCTGTCATCTTCGCCACGTCGCCAGGGCGCAGCGGCTTTCCCGTCTTCCTGAAAGCATCGAGAACTTTATCTTTTTCACTCATGTTAATTCCTCAAGTTTTTTTATCACTTCTTCAACATGGCCCTTCACCTTCACCTTCCTCCATTCATGATCGATATTTCCATCAGGGGAAATAATGAAAGTACTCCTCACGACGCCATAATACTCTCTCCCATACATCTTTTTGAGTTGCCACACTCCGTATTTTTCAAGCACTTCATGGCTCTTATCGCTGAGAAGTTTTACCTTCAGACCATGCTTATCTATGAATTTAGCGTGGCTTTTCGGTGGGTCGGGGCTTATTCCGATAACAACAGCGTTCATTTTCTCTAATCTATCCATATGCGCTGTAAAATCAATTGCCTCCATTGTGCATCCAGAGGTATTGTCTTTCGGGTAAAAGTAAAGCACAACCCATTTTCCTATGAAATCCTTAAGGCACACTACCTTCTCCTCTTCATCGGGCAGACAGAATTCCACTGCTTTTTTTGCCATATCAATTCCTCTGCTCAAGAAAATCTATTATTTCATTTATATCAGGCAACTGAGGGATATCATAAACTTTTATGAATATCACTTTTCCTTCCTCGTCAAGAATAATGTTTGCTCTCTCGGAGAAGCCTTCTTCTCTCAGCATGCCATATGCCTTTGCAACACCTCCATGGGGCCAGAAATCTGATAGCAATTGAGTTTCCGCAATTTTCAGTTCCTTTGCCCAGGCATTTTTGCAGGGAACAGAGTCAACGCTTATGCCAACAGCAACTGTATTTAACTCATCAAATTTTTCTTTGTTTTTTTCCAGCGATTTCATCTGCTCTGCACAGACAGGTGTCCAAGCAAGAGGATGAAATGACAGCAAAACCTTCTTCCCCCTATAATCTGACAGATTGAACTCTCTGTTTCTATTATCTTTCAAAATGAAATCTTCTGCCATATCTCCTACTTTCATTGTATCTCCTCAGAATTTTTTGAATTCGCCTTTATATCCACATACCGGGCAGGCATCAGGCTCATCGCCAACATGGGTATACCCGCATGTGGGGCATATGTATATATTCTCGTCTCCTGCATCTTTCCCTTTTTCAACAATATCCTTTGCTTCACTGTACATCTTTGCATGTATCTTTTCCGCTTCCATGGCATAATGGAATGCTCTTTTTGCACCGCTTTCGTTCTGCAATTCTGCTGTTCCCATATAAACGGGATACATTTCCTCGACCTCGAAAGTCTCTCCGTTTATTGCATCCGAGAGATTTTCCTCCGTCCTGCCAACATATCCCAGATTTCTTGCATGGTTTGATGCATGGACCTGTTCTGCATATGATATTGCCCTGAACATTCTTGCAATATTCGGATAACCCTCCTTTTCCGCCACATCCACATATATACTGTACTTCATATGTGCCATTGATTCGCCCTGGAATGCCTCCAGGGAAGCTTTTTCACTCATCTTTTTCATATTGTCACCATTATTTGTATACAATATTATTATTTAATAATTTCTATCAAAAAGTTATTTTCAAAAA
>JAGGSL010000045.1 GCA_021159125.1 Thermoplasmata archaeon | reverse complement strand
CCCTCATTAGGGATACTATTTATGTGTATGTTACACAATAGTAACATGTTTATAAAAACATTCCTAATTATTAAAACTTTCCATTATTATTTGCTGCTCCATCACCTTTGCTTATTGCCAAAAATCATTAAAAATTATCACCAACGCTAAAAATTAAGTATCTCTCTCCATTACCAGTATAATGAGAGAAATAAAGGCGAAAAGAGGAAACGAGCTGAGATGCAAGGGCTGGAAACAGGAGGCAATATTGCGCATGCTTGAAAACAACCTTGAAAATGCCGAAATTCCGGAGCAACTTATCGTTTACGGCGGCACGGGAAAAGCTGCGAGAAACTGGGAGTGCTACGAAAGCATCGTCGAGTCATTGAAAGAGCTTGAGGATGATGAAACCCTGCTCGTGCAGTCAGGAAAACCCGTCGGCATATTCAAAACAAAAACCAACAGCCCCCGCGTTTTAATTGCAAATTCAAATATTGTGCCGAAATGGAGTACATGGGAGAAATTCTACGAGTTGGAGGCGCTGGGACTCACAATGTACGGTCAGATGACTGCTGGCTCCTGGTGCTACATAGGAACACAGGGCATAATACAGGGTACATACGAAACGTTTGCAGCGGCAGCCAGAAAGCACTTCGATGGCACGCTGAAAGGAAAATTTGTGCTGAGCGGAGGACTGGGCGGCATGGGAGGCGCTCAGCCGCTTGCAATAAAAATGGCTGGGGGGGCGGCGCTGGTGGTTGAATGCGACGAGAAGCGCATTGACAGAAGGATAAAGGCAGGATTCTGTGATGAAAAGACGGATGATATCGACGAAGCGCTTGAAATCGTTATGAATGCAAAGGAGGAGGGAGAAGCAATTTCCGTTGGCTTGCTGGGAAATTGTGCGGATGTTCATCCCGAACTCGTGAAGCGAGGGGTTACGCCAGATGTTGTGACAGACCAGACATCTGCACACGATGCCCTGAATGGCTATGTGCCTGCCGGCTATTACGGGAGCAATCTTGAGGAGGCATTTGAGTTAAGGAAGGAAGAGCCGAAGAAGTATATTGAAAAATCAATGAAGTCAATGGCTGAGCACTGCAGGGCTATGCTTGCTTTTCAGAAAAATGGAAGTATTGTCTTTGACTATGGAAACAATCTCAGGGGGCAGGCTTACGAGGCAGGGGTGAAAAATGCTTTTGACTACCCGGGCTTCGTGCTTGCATACATACGCCCCATGTTTTGCGAAGGGCGTGGCCCCTTCAGATGGCTTGCTCTCACAGGCAATGAAGAGGACATACTGAAAACAGATAAGCTTGTCATGGAGATGTTTCCTCATGACGAGACGCTTGTTAACTGGATAAAACTTGCAGAGAAATATCTGCCCTGGGAAGGACTGCCTGCACGCGTTTGTTGGCTCGGATATGGAGAGAGGGACAAATTTGCGCTTGCCATAAACAGAATGGTTAGGGAAGGAGAGATTGGCCCCATTGCGATTACGAGAGACCATCTTGATGCAGGGAGCGTCGCATCTCCGAACAGAGAGACAGAGGGTATGAAAGACGGAAGCGATGCGATTGCTGACTGGCCTCTCCTGAATGCTTTGCTGAACTGCGCTGCAGGTGCTGACAGCATATCCGTTCATAATGGTGGTGGGGTTGGCATTGGCTTATCCACACATGCCGGAATGGTTGTTGTATGCGACGGGACAGAAGAAACAGATGAAAGAATAAAGCGCGTTTTTATCACTGACCCGGGCATAGGGGTTGCCAGGCATGCTGATGCCGGATACGAAGAGGCAATAGAGTTCGCACGCAGGAATGGCATAAAAATACCCATGGCGAGAAAATGATAGAGATTGACGGCGAGCATCTGAGCATTGATGATGTTGTTTCAGTTGCAAGGGGAATGGAGGAAGTGTGCATAAACGAAAAGGCATTGAAAAAAATAGAGGAAAGCAGGAAAAAAGTTGAGGAAGTTCTGAATGAAGGAAAGGTTGTTTACGGAATAAATACGGGCTTCGGAGAGCTTTCCAGCGTCCGCATCTCTGACGAGGAGATAGACAGACTGCAGGAAAATCTGATAAGAAGCCATGCATGCGGAACCGGAGATGAGCTTCCGGAGGAAGTTGTCAGAGCAATGATTTTGCTGAGAATAAATTCTCTTGCCAAGGGCCATTCCGGGGTAACAAAGGAGCTTATCGAAAGCCTGGTTGACGGGCTTAACAGGGGCTTTCATCCTGTCGTGCCCTCCCAGGGTTCTGTTGGGGCGAGCGGAGACCTTGCCCCTCTTGCTCACATTGCCCTTGCGTTCATGGGAGAAGGGGAGGCAAATTACAACGGGGTCAGAATGCCAGCAATGGAAGCTCTTGAAAGGGCAGAGATAGAGCCGATAAAATACAAAGCAAAGGAAGGGCTTGCACTCATAAACGGAACACAGATGATGACAGCGCTTGCATGTCTTGCAGTGCATGATTCCTCCACCATTCTCAAAAATGCCCAGATTGCAGGAGTCATGAGTCTCGAAGCATTGAACGGTACTGACCAGGCATTCAGGGAGGAAGTGCAGAAAGCACGGCCTCATGAAGGCCAGCTCATCGCAGGAAAAAATTTGTGGAATCTCACCAGAGAAAGCGAGGTTATAGCTTCATACAATAAAGTGCAGGATGCTTACAGTTTGAGGTGCATGCCCCAGGTATTCGGTGCTGCCCTTGATAATCTGAATCATATCAAAAATGTTATCGGGGTGGAGATAAACTCGGCCACAGACAACCCTCTTGTTTTTGACGACATTATTTCAGGCGGGAACTTCCATGGCGAGCCGATTGCAATTGCAATGGATTTGCTCGGCATTGTTATGACAAAAATAAGCAGTTTTTCCGAAAGGCGTATAGCAAGAATGCTCGATTCGAACCTTTCAGGGCTGCCTCCGTTTCTGGCAAAAAATGCAGGTCTGAACTCGGGGATGATGATTCTGCAGTATGTGGCTGCCTCGCTCGTGAATGAAAATAAGACGCTTTCTTATCCATCTTCGGTTGACTCAATTCCAACATCTGCCAACAAGGAGGACTACCAGTCAATGGGAGCAACCTCTGCAAGGAAAGCAGCAGATATTGTAAAAAATGCAGGGAAAGTCATAGCAATAGAATTTCTGGTAGCTTCTCAGGCTCTTGAATTTCAGGAAAAGAAAACATCGCCTGCAACCATAGCGGCATACGATGCAATAAGAGAAAAAATCCCGCCTCTTGAAGTGGACCGATCAATGCATGAGGACATAGATAAGGTCTATGAGATGGTTGTGAGCGGGGAGATAGTGAAGGCTGTTGAAAGCAGGGCCGGAAAACTTCTGTAGGATAAGCGGAGTTAATGGAACTGCCTCAGGCAATTTCACTTAATCGCATCTGAGGGAAGTTTGGGAATGCTTTTCTTTAAGCGGGAAACGGTAAGTTTGCCCCACGTAAATGATATCAATGCTGCCGTAACGTTTCCTGTCACAATGCCCATCCAGACACCTGTCAGTCCGAAATCAAGCACCATGGCAAACAGATAAGCCATCACAATTTGTAATATTATGGTCCTCAATACGGTTACAGCCAGAGCCCTTTCACCCTTCCCTATGCCGTTGAACATTGAAGACGTGAGCATTCCAAGAGGCGTCGTTACATAAAACAAAACCATCCATCTCAGGAAATCCACAAGCCCGCTGTAAAGTGAGGCACTGCCTTCTGAATATGTGAATAGATAGGCAATTTGGGGGGCGAAGATTGCTGTTGATATTGCCACCACAATCTCTATGCCTACACCTATCTTTATTCCATAGAGATATGCGGCTTCGAGTTTTTCCATGTCTCTTGCGCCGTATGCAGCGCCTGTGACTGCAGTCACTCCTATTGCCATGCCAAGCAGGGGGATAGTGCCTATCATGGTCACTCTCCATCCGCTTGTGAAGATAGCAATGCCGTCATCTCCGCCCACACTCAGTATAATCCAGTTCAACCCAAACATGGCTATGGACATTGAAAGCTGCGCAAGGGAGGATGGCACGCCCACGCGCAATATTTCCTTTGCTATTGCCCTCTCCGGTTTAAAATCTTTGAACGACATGTCAACATACGTATCGCGCTTTACGAATAGCCAGTATGCAACAGGTATGAATGATATGACCATGGAAATCAGCGTTGCCCATGCAGCGCCAACAACACCGAGATTGAATGTGTAAATGAAGATGGGATCAAGAATTATGTTCAGAACAGAGCCGATTATCATTGCGTACATCGCCCTTTTTGCATCTCCTTCCCCTCTCAAAATTGCATTCCCTATGTATGAGAGAAATAAAAATATGGAGCCACCGAAAAGTATTCGGGCATATCTTGATGCCATTCCTGCCACCGACGCATTTGAGCCCATTGAAACAAAAATTTGGTTCAGGAAAGGTATGAAAGGCAGGCTGACCGCTCCAGCAATTATAACCCCCATCAGAAAAGTATGGATTGCAGTGTTGTCTGCCGCCTCCTTATCCCTTTCGCCTATTCTTCGCGATATCGCAGAGCTGCCGCCCACGCCTATGCCGCTCGCCAGGGCGACAATCATCATGAAAAATGGAAAAAAGAGCCCGACTGCAGCCAGCGCATTTGAGCCAAGCCCCGAAACCCATATTGCATCAACAACATTGTACATTGATGAAACAAACATTGCCACCATCATCGGGATGGAGAGTTTCAGAACTGCCTTTTTCGGATCGCCGAGAAGTGTTTTTACCCCCTCTGTAATTTTGCCTTCCATTCAATCACCTTGCGTTTTCAGCCATTTTGGAAAGTGCGTGTTTGATATTCTCCTTCTCTGATTCCGTAAATCCTGCAAGCAGTATGCTGTTCCACTCCGTGCTTATTTTTTTCAGGCGGGATTTCAGCTTCATTGCCTTTCTTGTTGGCTTGATTAGATATGTTCTGGCATCCTTTCTGTCCTTTTTTCTGATGATATAGCCGTCCTTCTCCAGCTTGCGGATGACTTTGGACGTTGTTGCCTTCGTGATTCTCAGGCAATCTGTTATTTCATTCTGTTTCATCTCTTTTTTTTCATAAAGCTTTCTAAGCACGTGGAATTCGCCCCATCCGAGATTGTATGGCTTGAGTTTATTTTCCACATATATTCTCGACTGCCAGTGTATTATGGATATCAATTTCCCCAGCGATTGCCCCTCTCCATATTTTTCTCTGAGAAGCATAAGGTTTCATGTGAAACCAATTTAAAAAAGTTTCCTATGAAACTTTATTCATCCAAAAACTTCCTCATTTTGAAATGGTTTATTGAATTGAAAAGAGTATATGTTCTTTCCACTACAGTATAGCCGTTCTTTCTGTAAAAATCAACAGCGTTCTCCCTCGCATTCAATACAACATGTCGGGCTCCTTTCTCCCTTGCCCTTCTTTCAAGCTCTTCAAGCATCATTGTACCCACGCCCTTTCTCCTGTAGCGCTCATCAACCGCCATGTAGCGTATCTGCGCTTCCTCGTCGCTGTTGAAATGGAGACGGGAGACACCTACGACTTCATCGCCAATGCAGACCATGATGTGCATCGCGCTATCATCCATTTCATCTCTCTCGCTTCCCCTTGGCTGGTTCCAGGGCTCCCTCAGAATTTTCCATCTGAGCTCATAATATTTTTTGAAGTCATCATCGCTTTTGGGCTCGCAGATTTTCATTCCCTATCAGATTTTTGAATTCAATAGCATTCTTATACATTTTCGTGTTGTTGAAAAGGCAGTAAGCATTGCTGCCGCATATCCTGCGCAGCTCTTGCAGTTCCTCAATGGAATAGTCATATCGGTAGCCATTTCTCCCGTGAAGGCGGAAATATTTTGGTGTGCCGTAAACGCTCTCATTTTTGAACGGGTCAACGCAGTGTATTATGCCCAGCTCCTCACATATTTTTTTGACTGTGGCATCATTCCATTTCCTTCTCGGCTCCCATGCATAAATAAAATTGCGGTCTATTGAAGAAAAAAATTCCTTCATGTTTTTGATGTTGCTTTCCTCCTCTCTGAAACTTGCAGGGCACTGAAAAATTATTATCTTTGCATGCAATGCATCTGCAATCTCCGCAGTTCTTTCCCATGCATCAAATACTTCTTTCGTTGGCCTAAAATATCCGTATTTGCTTTCATTCGCTACACCAATGCCTGCCTTTCTGTAGGTAGGGCTTCTTGGAGGATGTGTTAGAAGCTGACC
>JAGGSL010000013.1 GCA_021159125.1 Thermoplasmata archaeon | reverse complement strand
AGGGTTCAAAGGAGGGGGCAGGAAGGGTGGACAGAAAGAGGATTTCTAATACCCATAATGTCTTCTTTACCTGCCCCCGATGTGTAACCATCATTCATTCTTATGGTTTTTCCTGTAATAGACATAAGCCAGCGTTGCTATCAGGATAATAGCAACCAAAAGCAAAAGTATTGCTGATAAATAGGATGTAGAGGATGGTTGTTTTTCATCAACAGGAATTTCCCTGGTTTGGGAATTTAGGGCATATATATTGCCGCCTGCTCCAAAAAGAACCTTCCCGTTGCTTATACATGGGCTTGATGTTATTGGAGTTGTAACATAATTGTACACGCTTCCATCCATCGAGTAAGCAGGAGAGAAAATCCATGACAGGCTCCCGTCTGTCCTGTTGAGGGCATAGAAATAACCGTCATCTGCACCGAAGAACACATACTCGCCGAATATTGCTGGCGAGGAGCGTATGGATGCTCTGCACGTAAAAGACCATGCCAATTTCCCGCTTTTTTTGTCCACTGCATAAAAGTTATTATCCATTGAACCGAAGAACACATATTTTTTATCTGCAACTGCCTTTGTATCTATCCCCCAGCCAACTTTGTATTTCCATTTGATATTCCCGCTACTTGCATCAAGTGCATAAAAGCAATTGTCCCAGCTTCCGAAGTATACTGTTCTGTCATCCACATAAGGCGGAGAGGTTATCATCCCATCTGCGTTAAACGTCCATATTTTTTTGCCATTTTCAGCATCAATGCAATAACATATATTTTCAGAAGTGACGTAAATTTTTTTGCCAGCAACATGAGAAGGATAAGCTGTAGAATTCGTATCAAAATGCCATATCTCCTTTCCATTTTCCTGGGAGATGCAGTATAGCCCATCTTCAGTTCCAACAATAACCGAATCATCATTTATAATGGGCTGAGAAGATACATCTGCATCAAAATTCCATTCGACATCCCCGTTTTCATTTAAAGAGTAAAGCCCTCCGTCAGCCCCAACAAAAATATTTCCATTGCTATATGCCGGCATGGCGGCTCTTTCGCCCATAACCTTATTCCACAGGAGATTGCCGTTTTCGTCGAAGGCATACAGCTTTCCGTTATCTGTTGAAACGTAAACTGCGTCGCCTCCTGCCGCAATGGATGCGCTCTCGGAATTGCTTCCGCCCATATTGTATTCCCATTCAACGACTGCATCCTTTCCTTCAAAAGATTGCGGATGGTACAGAAACTGGGGCTGCGACGAAAGCCCAAAAATTTTTATCCACCCCGCAGGCGGCACATCAACCACGCCTCTCAAATTTGGCTGGAGCGAAGAGGTGTTCCATACATCGCCATGAGGATTTCCCCAGAACGCCCACAAGCCGTTATGCTGAAGGAGATAGCTATCTGTGAGCTTACAATCAGTCGAAAAATCAGTTATCGGAGGGTTTGACATAAGTTTTTTTACCTCCTCTACATCAATTTTCCCGTAATTTTCGTTCCCGAACTCCTCGAATTTTATGTCTCTGTCCGAAGGGAAATATTTCAGCGTGTAATACTCATAGCCGGATGTGTTGAAGAGCGTATGCAATACCTTAAAAAATGCGCCCTTCATACTTTCAAATCTTAACTGCTCCCTCCTTACAGATGGATCCATCGGATTGTTCGCAGACCAGTAAAATCCGTTTTTTGTTCTCCACACCGCACTTTCATACAATCCGAGTTCAAAACGTGCAATCTCTCCGTTCTTTGTATCTCCGATAAGCCATACCGCATTCATGACGCCGTTGTTGTCCGTCCTCATATATCTGAGCACGTCATCAATATTTTCCCCGTACTGAAGAGCCATCCTCGTTCTTATTGCAAGAGGCATGCCATTCTTTTTCCACAGCCCCTGCGGGCATGTTGTTTCAATAAGTATTATGCCCTTATCATTCTGCCAGTAATCCTCATCGCTCCATATGTATCCTGGTGAGGTGCCTATAATGATTCTGTTCCCCTGTGAGGGAACGATATCTAAAATCACATTCCATCTCTGTGCAATGTAATATGTATACCACCAGCCGCCGCACCACACGGAATCTGTGGCAACAACCTGACCGTTAGTGGTGGCATCTCCTGTGGCAATAAACCCGTCGCAGTGGTGCACAGGAGGATAGCTTGCCAGAGATGATATAAATTCGTTTTCCTTATTTTCAAGCTCAGGGGCAGCGCCAAGCAGATCATAAAACAATGTGCGGAGAGGATGTATGCTTTTCACAGGATTCACAAGTATGGACATAAGCTCGTACATTTCGTTAAGCGTCAGTATATCTTCATATGTGACTTTCTCGCCGAACATCTCGCCGCCTCTGGCTGCCACGGCGTCTGCTATGCCCTTTATCTCTGATTTGTATTCCGCCGGATATTTATCCCAGAAAATATTCATTGCTCTGTTCCTGCAATAGTTCCACCATATGCCTGATATTTTTTCATATCTGGCTGATGACTCGTTGATATGGATATACTTCAGCGCAATCGGGCAGTTATGGATGACATTGCTCCAGCGGTAGAGCATGTCCATGATTTCGGGATAGAGAAGGTAACCGTGCTGGTAGCCTCGTTCATATGCATCTCCCTCTATGTGAACGTAGATAAAGCCGTTCATGTTGTATCTGTATCCGTTTCCATACGAGGCTGCATTTTCTGAAACGGCAGGGACATAATCGCTTGATGGCAGCACCCCTTCAGGAACTGCAGATGCAAATGCCGGCAGTAAAAGTATTGTCATTACGGCAATGCCAAGGAATTTCATCAATACTGCATCAGGAAGCAATAAAAATAATCTTCGATTGTAAAATCCTCAACGCGGGTTCTTTCCTCTTATCTCTTTTATCCTTTCTTCCATATCTTTCTTCAGCTCATCTGCTATATCCCTTTTCGTAAAAACATCTGCCCTTGCCGCTATCGCTATCTTCCCTGCCATTACGCGGGCAATTTTCCCTCTGTATTTCTTCGGCGCTTTGTTTATCAGCTCATGCTGGAAGATTATGCCATGCTTGGGAGGGGCTGTTCCTTCCTTGATGTGGCGGAACAGTGCTTTCTCTGCCCCCAGCACCTGAATCGTGCCCGACGGCATGGATGCAAGGCGGTCGAGCCCGCCGGCAGACGCAATCAATCTTGCCGCTATTGACTCTCCGACAAGCTTGCTTAAATTTGGAGCCATGCTTGCCATGGCATCTTTCACATATCGCTCCACTTTTTCTTGGGCATCTCTCAATTTTATTATTGCCTCTGCAATGCCCTTAAGCGATTGCTCTTCCTCTCTGTCCAATTCCTCTTTTCCGGCAATCTCCCATTTATGAGTGATAAAATCCGCCAGATTTTTCCTTTTTGCTTTTCCTTCCGAAAAGTAGCCGTACCATTCGTAGACTCTTTCATTCAAAACGTTGATTGTTTTCAGCAAATCGTCGATTGAGTATATTGCCTGGGAAATCCTCCTTTCCCTTCTGCCATGTTCTTTTTCTATCATGCGCTCCGTCAGGATTAGAGATGCTTCTCTTAAGAGCTCCTTATCATATCCGTACTTTTCGCAGTTTATTTCCACTTCCGGGATTTTCTCGCATATCTCATAAAGCCCCGAAAACCTTCTATCCTCTACAAGGGGCTTCTCCTCCTCAAAAAATTTTTCCTCTTCAAGAATATTGCCTCTCTCGATAGCGAGCAGGCGTTCTGCAATTTCCTCTGCGTTTTTAGGAAACATCTTTTTGTCAATCACGCCGTTTTCATCTATCAGAAAGACACCGCACCACTCTGTTTTCAAATATTTTGCCATTGTTTTAAATACAGAAGTGCATTTAAAAACTATGTGCCTTGAGACATCCGTAGGGCCGCTGAAAATGAAAAATCCCCTGATGCTTGCCTCAGGTGTGCTTGACATGACGCGGGGGAGCATGGAGAGATTCAGGGAAGCTGGCGCCATAGTAACGAAATCTGTTGGTATGGGCGAAAGAAAGGGCTATGGCAATCCGTCTGTGGTGGAGCTGGAGCACGGCCTGCTCAATGCAATGGGGCTTCCGAATCCCGGAGTGGATGAGTATCTGAAGGAGATAGAGGGCATAGATGTCCAAAAAATCGTGGGGAGCATTTTCGGAAAAGACGAACATGAGTTTGCCCGGGTCGCAAAAAAAATTGAAGTGGCAGTGGATGCAATAGAAATGAATATGAGCTGCCCTCATGCAGGAAGTTATGGTGCAGGGTTTCCGACAGATAAAATATCTGATGCTGTAAGCGCAGTCAAAGAAAGCGTAAACATCCCTGTTTTCGTAAAGCTCGGCATGGAGAATATCGGGAGGAGAGCAAGGGCGGCGGAGGAGGGCGGCGCAGACGCAATAGTCGCAATAAATACGGTGAGGGCTATGTCAATTGATATTGAAACCGCAGTGCCCATACTATCAAATAAAGTGGGAGGATATTCCGGGCCTGCAATAAAACCAATAGGAGTGAGATGTGTATATGAACTTTCAGAAGAGGTTGATATCCCCATTATAGGCGTTGGGGGCATAACAACCGCAGAAGATGTAATCGAGTATATGATGGCAGGTGCATCAGCAGTCCAGATAGGAACCGGGGTATATTACCGCGGAGAGAAAATTTTTGAGGAGATAAGCAAAGAGTTGAGAGAATGGCTGGAAGCTCACGAATATGGGAGAATAAAAGATGTGATTGGCGCCGCTCGGGCATAAGAATTATGGAGCGGTATGAACAAAGATTTGGTAAAGGGGCGATATAAAAATAACTCGGTTACTGCCGCTCCTTGATTTTCTGATTTTCTGGCAATATTTTATTAAATTTTTTTTTAATATGCTTAAAGTATTGTTTAAAAAAACATTATTTATAGAAATCAGATGACTGTGGCAGTAGAGTGAAAAAATGGCAGCATCAATTAGTTCAGCAGTGAAAATGAGTTCAGTGATAAATGATTTAAACAAGAGGTTGAAATCGTATATTCCTGACAGGAATAGTTTTGAACCCCCTGACAAAGCGTTATACGGGGCGGATAGCATGTTCAACACAAAAGCAGAGGAGGCAGAGAAATACCGCCTGGATGCAATAAAATATGCTTTCAAACTTCATTACGAAAAGAATAAGTTTTATCACGATTTCTGCGTGGAACACAATGTAAAGCCGGATGATATAAAGAGCACGGATGATTTCGCAAAAATTCCACTTGTGTCGCACAAATTCTTTAAGGATTATCCGTCTGGCAAAGATTTTGCGGTATGGCTGGCAAACATAATGACAGGGGATATCCCAAAAATAAAAATAGAAAAAAAGAACCCTTCATTTGATGATGTGATAAAGAGTTTTGGAAATGCAGGGATAACAGTGGCATACAGCAGCGGCACAACCGGAAAATTCACTTTCATTCCGAGGGATGAAAGAACTTTCAAATCCGCGGAATATTCAATTGCTAGATCTGTTATAGAAATGCTTCACCAGTGGTGGAGGTACGATTCCTATGCCTACCTGCTGTTTCCCCATTCTTTCAAAACAAATCTTTATGTTGGGAAAGTAACATCTGTTCTTTTTGATGCGATAAAGGATGTGAGGGCTGCAATAGACAGAGAAATCACGACTGACCTCATAAGGATATCTATGGGCCGGCCCAAGGGGCTGAAGGAAAAGGCAATGGCAGGAATGCTCAAGCTTGCATCAAAAAGGATGAACGAAAAAATGGTAAATGACATAATAGAATGGATGGAAAAACTTGAAAAAACTGATGAGAGAATATTTTTTGCAGGAGCTCCCTTCATTCTTAATATGGTCATGGACAAGATGGACAGGGAAGGGCTAAAATTTGATTTTGGGGATAGAGGCGCAGTTATGACAGGTGGAGGATGGAAAACCCAGGAGAACCATAGAATGCCTGTGGAAGAGTTTCGTGAGAAGGTAAAAAAATTCATAGGAATACCTGAAAACCAGTGCCTTGATTTGTATGCGATGGTGGAAGGGAATGGATTTATGACTCAGTGTCCTGAAGGGCATTATCTTCACATCCCGCATAACTATTACCATCCCATGGTGCTTGACGAAAATAATGAGCCTGTGGGATATGGCGAGTACGGAAAATTTGCGTTCCTTGACTCTCTGGCAAGGAGCTACCCCGGCTTTATTTTTACAGGCGATAGAGTAAGAATGTTAGAGCATTGTCCTGTATGCGACCGCCCTGGTCCTGTTCTTGAGCCGGAGGT
>JAGGSL010000043.1 GCA_021159125.1 Thermoplasmata archaeon | reverse complement strand
TACTGATTACCACCTGTACTGTTCGGTCCGTTTACGCTTCCCCACCAGTTGTAGGTTGCGTTGATGTAAGGAGTTGCCCCTGAAGTGATATCATAAAACAGCCCATACTCAGAGTTGCCATATATTTTGTTGTCATGAATTTGGGTATCAACGTTCTCATATGCCCCTGAATACCCTCCATAAACGTATATGCCAACATCGTTTCTTGTGATTGTGTTGCCCGTAATGGTGGTGTGATTTGAGTCTGCATCTATGTATATGCCCGTATCACATCCGAAAATGAGATTGTCTGTTATGCTTGTCCCCTCCATTCCGTCGATGTGTATGCCGCTCTCGGAAGCCATGCAGTTGGAAATTGTATTGCCGTCTATGATTGTGCTTTCCAGCGTAGCCGTTGCACCCGTATCATTCGAGATATCGGCATACACGTAAATGCCCGTGCCGCAGTTGTCAATGATGTTGTCCTTTATGAGCGACCTTTCTATTGATATTGATGAACTACCGTAGGCATAAGCATAATAATACAGATATATCCCGTAATCCGTGCAGTTTCTGATTTCATTTTCGGTGATGTTGACGTAACCCATCTCAACTGTGGTAGAATCATATGCATAAACATAGGACTGCACAATAATACCATAGTTGCAGTCTATTTCATTGCCATGTATGTCCACATTCCCGACCATGAGTTTTGAATTATCATTTATGTTGTAACCCAAATCCTCATAGTAAACAGTTATCCCTGACCAGCCAGTGGAGTGTATCTCATTATTTGTTATGGAGACATCCCCTATTTCCGTTGTGCTGTTGCCATAGTTATCATAGCAGAAATCCTCGTAATCAAAAGATATTCCATCGCCACCGCTGTAAATGGTGTTGTCATCTATGTTAAAGCCGCCGAAATATATTGATGAATTTTCATACATGTCATACGGGTTTTCATACGAGTAAACGTATATCCCATATCCCGATGAATGTATCGTATTGCCTGCTATCGTGAAATTCGGAAGGTGTGCAGAAGCGTTGTCATACATTTCACATCCGATTTCATAATCATAGTAGTAGATTTCGATGCCATAGCTGTTTGTTGAATTCAACACGTTGTCCTCAATGTAAACATTTCCCATACGCAGTGATGAATTGTCCTCAAAATCGTAGGGAACATAATCATAATCAAAGTATACGGCACCACCCTTGACGGTTACATCGTTACCCTCTATGAGAACGATGCCTGTCGTCAGCGAGGCATTCTCGTAGAATTGATAGAAGTATCCGTAGTCGGATATCTCAATTCCACAGGGAGTGTATGAGGGATGTGACGGACTGTATATGTAATTGTCGCATATTATCAAATCTCCGTAAACGCCTGTGGTGTCGCCGTACCATCCGTCATCGTTATAGGCATCATAGTAATCCATATATATGGCATCACCTGACTGGTTGAGTATCACATTGCCGTTGACAATAACATCACCCACGTTTAGCGCCACATCTGTCAGTTCTTCGAAATCCCCATAGAACTCAATGCCCTCGTCACCGCCGTAAAACCTGTTGTTGCTCATATTCACCGTGCCGACCGAAATGTTGCCCCCGTTCATCTCCCCAACATAGATTCCGCCGTCCATGTAAATCCCGTATGCTCTTGTACCATTCATATAAAATGTGTTGTCCAGAAATGAAATGTCGCCTATTGTTGCATTGTATGCCCCGTAATCGTAATCAAGGTCGACATATGCGTAGATTGCATAGTTGTTGGTGTTCATATAAAACTCGTTTCCTTCAGCCGTGCTGTTGTATACCACATAATTTTCTGCAAGGTCCCCCTTCTCAATATCCCAGTAAATTCCATAATCGTCATACCAGAATGTATTGTTGGTGATATGGAAGCCAGAGGCACTGCATTTTATGCCGTAGGTGGCATTGGTTATGTTGAAACCTGTTATGGACACATTGTTGGCAGTAATATCTATCGCCACATCGCCCATGCCGTCGATGATGGGCATGCCGATACCCTGCAGGACGATTTCCTTATCTATGACAATGTTTTCATAGTAAGGACCACCTGACACAATGATAGTATCGCCGTCACTTGCATTGTCTATTGCATCCTGGATTGTTGTATAATCGCCCGGCACGTTTATCGTGGCAGCATTCGCATTCATTGCCAGAAGCCCTGCAAGGGCTATAGTTCCCATTGCTACGGCTATTCCTATTACAAATTTTTTATTTGCCTTTATCATAATTATCTTGCCTCCATTCTAAATAGAATGCTGCTATAAATAATTTAGTTCAGGGTATAATTTTACCCAAATGAGGTTAACAAAATGCAAAAACGGGCATGATAATCCAGCACTCAGCCATCATCCCATCTGATAATAACAAAGTATTGCATCTCATGTATCATGCACAACCGCTTTTCGTCATTATCTTAACCCGCTTGACTTAAAATTGAAAAAGGGAAGAGATCAGGGCATTACAGGTTCCGGCTCGGTCCAGTCAGGGCTGTAACATGTCATTGTCGGGTCCCCGTACATGGCCTTTACATTCGTGAGCCCGCCCTGAAACATGGTTGACGGACCGTACAATGTTGTCGGGTCCAGGGTCGTGAAATCTCGGTCAAACATCCAGATATATTTCGATGCAGCCTCCCCGAAGCCCTCCCCCTTCACCAGAACATCGTTGAATGTCCACATGTTGTGCAGGTCATCCTGGATACCGTAGCATGAGCCGCAGTTTCCATACCACATCGCAGAGCCGTGGGATAGGTACACAATGGGGCCCCAGTGTTCACCTGTGGTGCAGGAACTCCAGCACTCGATTTCGCTGTGAAGGTTCTCGAACAGACTGTCCACCCACTTGAAATGTATGATGTCATAAAGGCCGGGCTCCACCGAGTTATAACTCGATTCCCCGCCCCATCTCGCCGTTTTTGTCTGTTTGTCATCATATCCGCTGTATCCGCGCCAGGCATCCCACCAGTCAAAGTCCTTGAGATGCTCGTGTGTTGGTTCTGCATAAGGGAACTCTTCGGCGATATTCGCATATTGTGCGGATATGCCCGAGCCGCCTGTTCCATGGCCGCTGTAATAACTCATACTTGCCCCCATGTTGTATCTCTCCAGCAGATAATCCCATATGCAATGGCCCTCGTAGAATCTTCCCCGAGATGAAAAAATCTGTTTTGCTTCGCGGCTCGCATAGTTGGGATAGCCGTTTCCGTCATTTGCCCGCCATACGTATCCGTCGGGGTAGTTCATTATCTGGGAGGTTGTGACATTTCTGCCGGGATTTGCATATATGATTGCCGGGTATAGAATGTTCCTGACAATGACATCTGATGAAAACGCAGGAGTTTCCACAGGGATATGCCCTGCATACGAGTTGTTCCCGGTCATTGCGTAACATATTGGGTCGCGGATGTCCGTATCCCTCGGTGCCACGAAAAGGTATGCTTCCTGTCCTGTCCTGTCAAGGCCGTAGCCGTCTATAAGCCCATGTATTCCCTCATTTACAGTGCCGAACCATCTCAACTTCAAATCAAATCCAGGTTCCGGAAGGTCCCCGCTCAGCGCATCTTTAAGGAAATCTTTGAAATCAAACGGATGCCCCATGAGCGGAAGATGCCCCACCGACCTGCAACCGTGATAATAGTCGCCTGCGTATTCCCTCCATGCTGTCAACGCATCCAGTATGTTGTATGCCTCCGCCGCCTCCCCGATGTCCAGAACCGGAGAACCGTGGTATGCGGCTGCCATCGCCGCCGGCGCAAAGTATCCGTCGCCGCTTGCAAGGGATGTTACCGTTATGAAATTCTCAGAGTTTGAATCTGCCTTTATGGCATCTATTACTTCCTGCATCGTCGTGTATTCCGTAGCGCCGCTGATGCTTGCACTGCTCGCCCCGTTTATGTTGACGAATATGATGTTGGATGCCCCCAGAGCCGAGAGAGCATCTGAGGTCTCTGCAGGCACCGAATCCTCTGTCACATACAGCAGAGGAGCATGTGCGAGCGATGCGATTACGGCGCCGTTTGCTGCCGAGAGGGCTGCAGATGTTCTACCAGTGTTGTAGTTCCTTATGTTTGCTGTGATATGGTATCCCCCGTTAAAACCGACATCTCCTTCCCTGTAGTCGAAAAATGGGACCACGATTGCCGTCCATTTTCCCTCCATCGCATTGTGGACATTAACCGAATATTCTGTATGGGGCTCTATCGTCCATGTTCGGAATTCGGCCTGGTCGTGCTGCCAGTGCCCGCCGTTCCAGTAATGTATGGGTTTTATCTCGCCGCCGTTGTAATGGGGAACGCTGGGCCTTCTTACATTTCCGTTCGGGTCAATCAGGTAAACCACCAGATTTGATGGCTCATCAGTCTCAATTGTAATTTCTATGCTGGAGCGCGTGCTGTCAACAGGTATTTTGTATCTGTCCCCTTCATATTTTATTATCTGGAGTTCGTCCAGACCGTCATCAGATGTCGCATATGGCATCCACATTCCTGGAAGGGTGACAGGATAAAATGTATCTATATCCTCGCCCTTGGTATCATACGGATATGGCCACCAATCCTCCATGACCGCCTCGTATCTGGGGGTTATTATGCCTGTATCGCCTCCAAAGTTATCGCCCTTGCCAACAACATGAATGGCGCCCCATTTTGGACCGAGAAACATGGGATTCACAAAGTTTCCGCCAACGTCTTTGAGACTGCCGGGCTGGACTCTGGTGACCGAAGGCGAAGAAGAAAGCGTTCTGTCTTCATCCACCACGGTGGTTATCTCATCTGAAAAGCTGCTTCCGTCAACTGCGACCACGGCTGTGTCGGATGAAGTCCACCTGCTGGTAGCTATGGCAGCTGCCGCCTTTATCGGGTCCGGATCTATCTGGTATTCTGCGGCAGTGACGCCATGCCTTGCAAGGTAATCATTCCAGTCATCAACAAGATACTGGGTTGTCTCATCCACGGTCGTAAACCATGTAGGCACCTTATCAACACCCCGGTACACTATGGGAGAAACATACCTTTTGCCGTCATCAATGTAGTTTGCAGCCGGCACTGCTGCAAGATATCCATATTCGTCTTTGTTGCTGGTAGGGTCATCATTTACAATGAATGTCTGCGCCACAGGTGTTATGTCTGGCTGGGATATCGGAACAGGCACAGATTCAGCCGAACCGCCAACGCTCAATGTGAATTTGTACGCACCTGAGCCGTACAGGAAATAGTTATCGAGCCACTTGCTCTCGTCCCAACCAGGGAACATGTCAACTTTTATTTTCCATATGCCTGATGCATCGGCAGGATATTCAAGTTCATCCTCCCCGTAGTACTGCGCAGAATACACCAGTTCTCCTGACGGGTTGTACAGATGTATGTCATAATCCGATTTCTCTATGGGCTCCAGCGTAACAAAAATACCCTGACCTGAGTCTGCAGTGAAACTGTACCAGTCTTCCCAGTCATATGCATCGAGATATCCGGAGTAAGAGCCAGGGGATATCGACATTGCCTCGCCAATCGTATCTCCTGCATCCTTCCCGCTGCCCCCATCATTCTGTCCGCCGAGTGCTATGTTAATCGCGTACTCGCTGGCATCTGCGCCCTCATTGGAAAAAACATGCAGAAAATACATGCCTGTCTCATCTGCAGCATGGCCGTTTTCAATAGATGTTGCCGTAAAATCCATGAGCTCGAAGTCATAATCTTCGCTGCTGTCTATAGACACCTGAATGCTCTGGCCCTCGCAAACTGAAAACGAATACCAGTCATCCTTGTCGCTGCTGCCAGGGTCCAATGCGGCGGTGCGCCCCCTCCCCGGAACGGTCATGTCCACGGGCTCGCCGACATACAACGGAAGTGATTTAATAATGTTGCCGCCTGCATCCACGTTATATCCGATGTCATTCTGGATGCCTGCCAGAGAAACATCTTCCTCAGGCATATATATGGTATCGTACATCTGGCATACGCCGTTGTTTTCGTCTCCTGTGGGCGCCTCAGATTTGATTGTTTCCAGAGTATTGCTGTCAGGGCTGGTGCCAGCATTGATGGCATCATCAGATATCGCAGGAAATAATGGTATTATTGCCATCGAAACCAAAAAAAACAGTGTAGCGATTGCCAATCCGGTCTTGCTTATCTTAAAAATTTTCATTTTTTCAACCTCTTTATGTTTTCATATATCATCTTATTGCCTCCAGAATATATAACGCTTTTACTAT
>JAGGSL010000124.1 GCA_021159125.1 Thermoplasmata archaeon | reverse complement strand
TTTAAACCTGTGTTATGGACAGCTTTTTATGGTTGAACAGGACATAAATTGGGCTGAAAGAAAAACAGAGTGCAAACCTCCAAGATCATATCTAATGGGTTACATAAGGATGATCCATTCTGGGGGGAAGGAGATTGATAGATTATTATGGAGCGCTACAAGAAACCCTCCTCCAAAGAGATTAAGGGAGGATTATAGGTGTAATGAAAATTATTAAAATCTAACATAAGACCATAAGATATCCTCTAACTTTCCCATTTACAGAGTGAGTAAACTTCCTTTAACTTCGTGAGATTTTTGAAAAATCAAAATTTTATAGCCCCGGCCAGATTCGAACTGGCGTCAAGGGATCCAGAGTCCCTTATGCTAGCCACTACACCACGGGGCTGTTGAGCCATTATCTTAATTTCATTCTAAATATTTTCGGTGTCATTCACCTTTTCATCAGGGTTATGAAGAAATAAAGTGAGGTTGCTATCAGCGCAGCTACTGCCCCAGGCGAAACAGGGAAGAAAAATGAGAGCAGAATGCCTGTAAAACCGCTCAGCAACGCTATGAAAAATGAGAGGAAGATTATGCGCATAACGCCCCTTGCAACTTCATTTGCCGCTGCAGCGGGAGCGACAAGCATTGCAAAAACAAGTATTGCCCCGACTCCCTTGAGTATTACAACTGATGAAACCGCTATAAGCAAAAGGATGAGGTAGTTGAAATACTGCGCCTTTATCCCGTAAGCCATCGCCCCTTCCATGTCGAATGATACGAATATGAACTCCCTGTAAAAAAGAACGGAAAATATGATTAGCAGGATGGTTATTGCAGCCATCAGTGCGATATCCTGATTTGTGAGCAAAAGCAAATCCCCGAAAAGCAGTCCCCATACCCTTGCTGCCTGCTCTCTTATGAGAGAAATGAAGAGGACAGCCAAAGACATCGACATTGCAAACGCTATGCCTATGGAAGTATTCACCTGCTCTTTATTCCCCTTGCGGGACGAATAGCCTGCGGCAAGTGCTGTAAGTGCAGCAAACGCTATGCCGCCAATGAGCGGATTGAAAGAAATTACCCCGTAGACATCCAGAATTATAGCAAAGGCAGCACCTGCCAGGGCGGCATGGGCGGCACCCGCAACCAGAAATGAAACATCTTTAAACACTGTAAAAGAGCCGGAAAGGGCAGCATTTATGGCAAGTAGAAATATCGCTATTATTGCCCTTATGGTGTATGGACTCATTGAGCTTATATCAACCATGTGTATCACCCAATATCGGATGGCAGTATCCTTCTGCGCATTCAATTACCTGTATGGATGCGCCGTATGCTTCCATGAGATTTTTGGTTGTCAGGACTCCTTTCGGCGGGCCAAAAGCAATTGCCTTTTTATTGAGGAGGAGAACTTTATCTATGAAATGCACTATTGGATTTACGTTGTGGACAACCATAATGGTGGTCAAATCTTCCCTGCTGTTGATGACTTCCAGTATTTTATTCCTGCTCGGAATATCCACCCCGTTGAAGGGCTCGTCTAGAATAAGGAGGCGGGGTCGGACCGCAAGCGCCCTTGCAAACATCACTCGCTGCTGCTGCCCTCCGCTCAGCTCGCTGAATTTTTTGTTCCAGAGATGGAGCATGCCAACACTTTCAAGTGCCTCCTTTGCAATTTTTATATCCTCCCTGCTCAAGAAATCAAGGCGCCTTTTTTTTGCTGTCAAACCCATGAGAACTATATCCTTCACCTCTATCGGAATTTTTTTTGAGATTCCTTCCCTCTGGGGCATATAGCCAATGTACTGCTGCGCCTTTTCCCGTTGAGCCGACGGGCTAACTCCAAAAACAGATATTTTTCCTTTGCTGGGCTTGAGCAAGCCGAGGATAAGTTTCATGAGCGTGCTTTTGCCGGAGCCGTTGGGACCCATTACAGCCACAAATTCTCCGCTGTCCACAGTGAAGGAAACATTTCTCAAAGCCTCTTCAGCCCCGTACGAGAAGTAAACTTTTTCAGCATCTACCGCTCTCATTTTTCCTCCCTCAGATAAATTCTGTACAACCTGTATATAATCAGAGATTGGAGGGCGACAAGCAGGAGGAGGGACAATATCACCGGAATTAAATAAGAGTTGCTTTCACTCTTTCCTTCTGCGCACCCTGTGCCCATAAACTGGATGGCGTTGTGATAGCAATCATTTATGTATGAATCATCTGCAGATGCTGTAGAGAACTTTACGTATATCACGCTGCTGCCTGTATCTTCTGCCATCTGTTTCGATATTTCCCCGGCTTTTGCATTTTCCATGAATTCGGGCACAACTATTCCACTGTATTCTCCGCTTCTGAGCTTATCCTCAATATCCTTTATTTCCTTTCCGCTTGCAAATCCTGATCCCTCGGCCATGAGAATGGCTCCGACCTTCATTCCCGCATTTTGTAGAATATAGCACACTCCGGGGACGCTTGCCACAAATGTTTTTCCATATGTTCCTCTTTCCTTTTCCATTTTTATTATATCGTCTTCTGCATTTTTCAGTTGTTGCTGGAAATGCACAAAAGATGAGTTGAAGTAGTCGCGCTTTTCAGGGTATATTTCTGAAAGCGCATCTCTCACCTTTTCGGCAATCGCTATGGCATTTTCATATTTGAGCCAGTAACCGTGCGGATTTTTTTCATATCCCGGAAATGAGCAAAGCGTGGCATTGTAATCATCAAAATCGAGATATTCCTTTTCGGGATAATTTGCCTTTATGTTGCTTTCGTATGAAAGGAGATGGGAATCTGCAAGGACAATGAGCTCCGCATTCTCAATCTGCTTTACGGTTTCCTGGGTTATGTAAAAACTGTGCGGATCGCTTCCGGGAGGAAGTATCGAACTGACATCGACAAAGGAGCCGCCCACGGCTTTCACTATGGGCAAAAAATCTGATACGGAAACAAGGACGTTAACTTTGCTTTCTTCAGAATTTGCAGGCAACGGGGCGAGAAGCATTGCTGTGAGCATGACAACAATCACAATTTTAACTGCATTCATATTTTTACCTCCGGGATTTCATTTCCGCAGGGGCACACGCGGCGATGATTGTATTTCTCTTCAAGAGCTTTGCTTATTTTTTCCCCCAGAAGAGCATCTATGTTGCTTGCTTCCCTGCACGCCTCGCACGGGGATAAGCCGAAAGTCTCGACAATCAAACACTCCAGCAGGCGGTGCTTTCTCATCAATATTTTTGCATATTTCTTGCCATTCTCATTCAATACAAAACCCTTATTTTTCAAATACATTCCGTATCCTGTGCTTGCGAGTTTCTGAAGTGCCTGATATGCAGTGGCTTTGTTAACCCCTATTGTTTTTCCCATATATGTAGGGCCCACGATGGGTATGCCTTTTTCATAAGCCCTGTAAATCTCTTTGAGATACTTTGGCTCCACCATGTTTTGCTCACCAAACTTTGTTTGGTTAAACAAACATAGATATTTAAAGATTTTCTATCTCACCTTGCATGATTCAGATTCATGTGTTTGAATACCGTTTCAAAAATGGTGAAATGAAGGCGGTCGGAGAAAAATGGGTTTTTCAGCCCCCTTCGGAGTTGCCAGAATGGAGATATGACGATGGAAGCAGGGTTTTTGTGATATTTGCTTACAACAAGGGGCAGAAGAAGGATGATGCTGTGATCGAGGCAGATTTCTCTCCGTGCATAATAAAAGGATGGAAGATATATCATCTGGAAAAGGTTAAGCTCAATGAGGGTGGAATGATAAATGATAGAAAGGCATCATTTTCCGTAAAAGGGCTGGAAAAGAACGAGAGGCAGAGAATAGACATTCTGGTGAAAGGTCCGATGGAAAAAGTGAAAATAGAAGTGAAATAGGCATGACAGAGATATCAGAACAAATAGAGGGCGGGGCGGGATTTGAACCCGCGTATGCGGATCTGCAGTCCGCCACCTGGCCTCTAGGTTACCCACCCATCCGGATATTGAGATGGCGTAAATTATATTTTAACTTTTTCAGTCTACATCCATATCCAGAGCCGCAATTCCTCAACTCCTGCATTTCCGGCAATATCATATGCCTCGACTTTTAAAACATGACGGCCAAAGGCGGGGCCGTCCCAATCCCAGTCTACATAGCCTTCGTCACTCTCATAAACAAGATGGTCATCCACGTATATCTCCATTCTCTCAAGGCCGGATATATTGTCGGAGGCAGAGGCAATTACATTAATTTTGCCTATCACCAGTGTTGTGAGCAGAATCATGCCTTCATCATCATTGAAATAATAGAAATGCCTCTTCTCGGGTTTTATGATTTCAATAGACGGTGGAGTGCTATCAATATAAACATATGTTTTGCAGACTCCCTGATTTCCGTCTGCATCTGTGACCGTCAGGTGTACAGTGAATTTTCCCTCGCTTGAGTACGTATGGGTTGGCGTTTTCCCCTCTCCTGTGCTTCCATCCCCAAAATCCCATGAATATGAAACTATGTATGAGGTAAAACTGCAACTGTGGCTGCCGTCAAACTGTACCTGTTCGCCGACATTGCTGAAATAGGGGCCGCCAGCCCTTGCTATGATAGGAGAAAAGTCGGCATACACAATCTCGTGCTCAATCTGGCAATCACCGTACGCTATTCTGAAAAATCCGTTCTCTCCCCAGTTGCTGCCCCAGCTATTCTTTACAATCCAGCATTCCTGGTCATCGTCGTAGCCTACAATCACGACCTGATGGTTTATGTCGCTTGTCGGCTCATCGCCCGGGTGCTCGTAGATCCCTCCTGTGTACGAACCGAAATCGCTGTACACAGCCATCTCTGCTACCACTGGCCCGAAGTTAAAAACCATGCTCTTAATTTCATCCCTGTCACGGTTTCTCATTGCCCCGTATTTTATTATCGGAAACAGATTGTCCCGCCAGTTGGGGCATTTGTCATAGCACGGTATCCTATCATTTGCCTCATACGGGAAGCATTCTTCGGTTATGGCTCCTCCATGCGTAAATAGATAGCCGTACGCCCAGTAAGCGTTCCACCCGCTGCATCCCCCGCTAGATGGGGGGCATGACAGCAGATATTGTTCAGATAGGTCAACATCCATGCGGGGGTTATTTGTCCTTATGTTTATGATTGCCTCAAGCGCGCCCATCGCGGCAAAATCCCAGCAGCTCCCGCAGCTTCCCTGACTTTTTACAGGCGTTGTCCAGTCTCCCGTGACATTGTGGTAGGTGGCATGGCGCCAGTCCCACCTCGGGGGCAACTCGTCATAATTTCCTGTGGCAATGGCATTTCTTTCTTTCACATCGTAGGAATCAAGAGGTATGCACCCTGTTGCATGCTCTTCTGAATTCAAATTGCATGATTTTTCGAAAATAAAGTTTCCAGATTCTTCTTTGCTCATAATATGAGCATCCATTCCATTTCGCTCAAGGATTTTTAGTGCAAGCTCTCCCGCTTTTTCATCATTACCGCAGTAAATTGCTATTGTGTCATTTGCGTATGAATTAAAAATGCTGTCCGTGCACGAGCCGCAAAGAAGCTTCGATACTGGGACAGAGACAGCACCTTTGATATGTCCTTCGTTGTATTCATCAATCCCCCTGACGTCGAATATTGTTAGCGGGCTTTCTTCATTTGATGTGTTTTTTACGGCTGCAGATGGAAAAACAAAAATTAATGCGATGATGATGCATAATATCACTCCCTCTGCCTTCATTTCTATCGTTATGTAATCGTAAGGCGGTTCATAATGTTATTCCTCACACTTTCTTTATCACATCAGGGGATATGATATCGAAACTATGCTGAACGGTATTCCACAATTCCTGTAGGGTTTCTATGCTTACCGTCCATGATGGATTATTCGGGTCTGTAAAAATGTCGGTTATCACATGGAATTTTATTTCTACATTATCACCTTTGGCAAATTTTTGTGTTATGTCCCCGCCGAAAGGCATGGAGTGATTCAAGTCAGTGACAAACGTAACTTTTGTGTAATTATACATACCATTATAGCTTATGTTGGCTATTTCATCTCTCAGAATGACCACGTCTCCCTCATCTCCCTGGGTGAGATTGAAATAGTCATGTTTTGTTGCATTGTCTGTATTCGTAGAATAATTTCCCATGAAATCCTCAAAGCCTTTCATAGATACATTTATTTCCTTTCCTGTTGCTGCTTTTTCATCCTTGAGGCAACCTGAATTTGCAAGTGTCAAAAATAGCAGCACAGCAGTGACAATAACAAAAATATTCTTTCTCATAGGGGCTCAATGCAATCTTATATTTATATTTTTTCATCATCGAAATTATTATAGGCAGATTTTACATATACTTGCAGGTGTTCCAACATGCTCAAGAAAATAATTGCCATAGCTCTGGCAGGAATTTTGT
>JAGGSL010000141.1 GCA_021159125.1 Thermoplasmata archaeon | reverse complement strand
AAAGAAATAACTTAAGGGAAGAGGATAGAAGGAGAAACCGTAGGTGTCTCCTCTTTGGGGTGGAACACTTTTTCTTTTTTGAAAAGAAAAAGGGCTCTCCGATATATATTTATAAAAAATGACACTTTTCACTCATGGAAAAAACTTCGCGTATCCCCGGATTTTATAAACTGACTGTTAAAGAAAGAGTCAAGAAAGTCAAAGAGTTCGCCGGCTTGAACGATGAGGAGGAATCTATTCTCCTTTCAATGGATGGTCTGGACGAGAAAACAGCAGACCGTATGATAGAGAATGTCATCGGCTCTATGCAGTTGCCCCTCGGCGTAGCAACCAATTTTCTCATTAACGGGAAGGATTACCTTGTTCCCATGGCAATAGAGGAAACGTCAGTCGTTGCTGCTGCCTCAAATGCCGCAAAGATGGCAAGAGTGAAAGGCGGCTTTAAAGCTCATGCAAGCGAGCCGATAATGATAGGGCAGATACAAATTCTGGATGCAAAGGAAAACGCAGTCGAGGAATTAAATAAGCATAAAGAGGAGGTGCTTGAGCTTGCAAATGCGCAGGATAAAATTCTGGTAAGCCTTGGAGGAGGGGCAAAGGATATGGAGGTGAGAAAGCTCAGCGATGATATGCTATGCGTTCATCTGTTCGTTGATGTGAGGGATGCAATGGGCGCAAATGCCGTAAACACAATGGCCGAGGCATGCGCCCCCCTGATAGAAAAAATATCCGGGGGAAGAGCGCTCCTTCGCATAATATCCAATCTTGCAGACCATCGAATGGTTGAAGCAACTGCTGTCTTTGATAGAGATACGATAGGAGGGAACAAGGTGGTGGAAGACATCATCCATGCATACGAGTTCGCATCTCTCGACCCGTACAGGGCTGCCACGCATAATAAAGGCATAATGAATGGAATAGATGCTGTGGCAATAGCAACAGGAAACGACTGGCGAGCCATAGAAGCAGGCGCCCATACATATGCTTCCCTCAACGGGTACAAACCCCTTACCACATGGGAGAAAAACGGAGATGGCGACCTTGTGGGAAAGATAAAACTGCCGATGGCAGCAGGCACAATAGGAGGCATAACCAAAGTTCATCCCATGGCAAGGATATCTCTGAAGATACTGGGAGTAAAGTCCTCCAGAGAACTGGCAGAGGTCATAGCATCTGTAGGTCTGGCACAGAATTTTGCGGCAATGCATGCTCTCGCAACAAAAGGAATACAGGACGGGCACATGCGCCTCCATGCAAAAAACATAGCAGTTATGGCTGGAGCTCAGGGAGATGAAATTGATAAAGTTGCAGAGATAATGGCTTCGGAAGGAAAAATACGAATGGACAGGGCGAAGGAAATTCTTGATGAAATAAGGAAGTGAATCACGCCATTTTTCTTGTGGCCTTGAAAAGCAGGAATGCCACTGCAAGCGATATGGCATAAGAAGCGATTGTGCCCCATGCAATCCCAATAGATGGGTAAAGGAAGTAAATGGAGGTTGCATATGCGACTATTGTGGGAGTACCGAAAATCATTGATTTTGCCATTGCCCCTGCGAAATCCGGGCCGTGCTCCATAACAAATATGACCATTGTTGAGAGAAAAATTGCAGGGAATACCGAGAAAATGCCGCTTAATGCTGCACCTATATTGGCAAGCGAAACCGCAATGGCGACAACTGCGCCTGCGAGCAGTCCCCTGATTAAAATTTTAGAAGGGGTATATTTTATCTTGACTCTTCTGCTTGACCTTGTTTTCTTAAAAAATTCAAGGAATAGAAATGAGGGAATCATCAACATCGCATATATTAACAGCGAAAGAATTATGCCTTTCAAATCAATAAAGAGGATTACGGAAGACAACATTGCCCATATCGAAAGCGCTGCGGCAATGGCAAGGGGGAGGGAGCGGCGGGACAGAAGTGCAGCTATTAGAAGAAACACTATGTTTATGCCCATTTCTGCCGGAACAACAGCAACTGCATCTGTCGCAACACCAATGCCGTTATTGATGGCGATTAGAATAAAAGCAACGACCATTGTTGACGGGAGCGTTCCGATTATGCCTCCTGCCTTCGTGCCGTAACGCTCTGCTGCAACAGTTATTACAATGACAACTATGGCGGAAAGAAAGAACGGGAGCAGGAACTGGGATGCAAAGTTCTGCACGGGCGATGATGCATCAGAGATATAAAATGCTTTTCTTATTTGTATATCCTGCAACTCTCACCGCACACTTTTTTGAAAAAATCGTCATGCTCTTCAAATAAAATGAAATTCACCCCTTCCTCTGCCAGATTTCGCAAGTGTCAACCCGGCAATGCCGCCTCCCACGATTGCAACGTCAACTTTTTCCATATCTCAACAAAAAATTCGTGATAGTATTTTTAGCTTTGCATTTGCAATAAGAAATAAAAGGGAAAGGTTTTTCGGTGCCCTCTACTCCTCTACCCCGCCCCACCTGGATATAAAGATTATTCCAAACACACAGATTATGGTTATCACCAGCACGACAACTATGCCTATTGCTGCTGCATTCCAGTTTTCGTACCCGCCGTCCTGCCATAGCCCTGCCAGTTTCATCAGCCCTATCACAACATCCTTCCAGAGAAGGGCTATGATGAAGCCGAAGGCGCCAGCAATTGCCATTGCTATTGTTTTCTTTATATCAGATTTTGTTAATTTTGCAGACAACCCATTCACCTCACTTAAAAATGGCGTGGGGTTTATATAACAACTTTGAAATTTTTCGATGTTCACTTCTTTTTCTTTTCTGCCTTGAGCTGCGCCTTCAATTTCTTCTTTTCCAGTTTCAAACGCTCTTTTTCCAGCTTAGCCCTTATCTTTTCCTTTTCCATTTCTTCAGACTGGAGCATCTGTTGCTCTTCGGAGAGAGCTGAACTGTATTTGTATGTAAAAGCCAGCGCAATGAGAACGTAAAAAATGAGGGAGAATACAACTGCCAGCGAAAACCAGTCAGGGAACGAAATGAAATACCTGAGCGCTAAAAATATGGAAAGAAGGGCAAGTCCTGCCCAAGCATGGTGGCGGTACCACTCATACTTTCTTCTGTCCTTGCTGGTCATTTTCGGGATTAACCCATGTAGTGGTCTGCTCCCCACGGCTCGGGCTTGAGTCCCTTCCTTTCCCTTATCTTTGCGGTCACTTCCTCCTGCAAAAAGTCAGGAAGCGGCTCGAATCCCATGTTTTCAGTGTTCCAGAGCACTTTTCCGCCTGTTGCAGAGCGTATCGCTGAAGCAAAACCGAACATCTCTGCCACAGGTGCCTTTCCATGGATTATGCTCATATCTCCTTCGCTTTTGATGTCAAGTATTGTTGCCCTTCTCTGCTGTAATTCCTTGCTCACCTCTCCCATCAGCTCGTGCGGTACCGAGATGAATATTTTCTGCATGGGCTCGAGAAGTTTTGGTTTTGCAAGAGTCATTGCACCGTATATCGCATTTCTCATTGCAGGAATAATCTGAGCAGGTCCTCTGTGGATTGCATCCTCATGCAATTTCGCATCTACAAGGCGGATTTTTACACCCATCACGGGCTCGTTTGCTTTTGGCCCGCTGTCTATCACCTCCTCAAATGCCTGCTTGAGCAACTCCTTTGTTTCGAAAAGATGCTGTATTCCTTTTGTAACATCCGTGATTATGTTCGGTCCTTTTATTGCAAACACACCTTTTGCCTCTACTCTGTCCATTCCAAGATCCTGCAGAGTCTTTGTAACTTCTTTGGCATGCTTTTTCACGTTCTCCGGAATCTGCCCCTCCTGTATTGCCTTGACTATTTTTTCGTCCAACGGCTCAACTTCAACATAAAGGTAATTGTGCTTGTTCGGCGACTTGCCCTCGAATTTTGGAGATTTCTTTTCCACCGTCTCGCGGTATATGACGGTTGGCTCTGAGGTTACGATATCAACGCCCTGCTCGTTCTTTATCCTGTATTCGGTGATTTCAAGATGCAATTCACCCATTCCGCTCATGAGATACTCCCCTGACTCCTGGTTTATCGAAACAACTATCGACGGGTCTGATTTTGATATGTTTCTCAGAGCTTTGACAAGTTTCGGCAGATCAGATGGCCTTTTTGCCTCAACCCTGACAGTCACAACAGGGTCTGATATGTATTTTATGCTTTCAAATGACTCCATGTCTGGCTCTGACGTGACAGTTGAACCTGCAATTGCATCTTTTAGACCGGTTACAGCTGCTATGTTGCCTGCCTCCACCTCCTTCACGGTGATGCGGTCATTTCCGACCATAATCGCAACCTGCTGAACCCTGTATTTCTTGGGCATGCCTGAAATGTAAACTTCCTGCCCCTCTCTTATCTCGCCGCTGTACACACGCCCAAATGCAATTTCACCTGCATGCGGATCTATGATGATTTTGGTTACCATCATCGCAAGCGGGCCTTTCGAGTTACACTCAAGCATTGCCTTTCCTACAGGAGACTCAGGATCTCCTTTCCATATGACAGGAATACGATACTTCTGCGCTTCTTTCGGACTCGGAAGATGGTCTATGACCATGTCCAAGGCTGTTTTATACATCGGAAGTTTTTTGGCAAGCGTTTTTTCATCATTGTTCTTGCAGTAATCGTATATGTCCTTGAAGGTGATGCCCGTTTTGTCCATATACGGCTTTGAAATAGCCCAGTTATGGAGGGAGCTGCCGAAAATGACGCTTCCGTCCTCAACCTTAACCTTCCACTCGTCCTTGAATTCCTCAGGCACCATTTTCCTTATGAGTTTGTTGACCTCTCCTATGATTTTTATGAAACGCTGCTGCATTTCCTCCGCGTTCAGTTTAAGCTCGTTTATTAACCTGTCAACCTTGTTAATAAGCAATACAGGCTTCACTTTCTCTCTCAGAGCCTGTCTAAGCACGGTTTCTGTCTGGGGCATGACCCCCTCGACAGCGCATACGACGACAATGCCGCCGTCGACTGCACGCATCGCCCTTGTAACGTCTCCTCCAAAGTCCACATGGCCCGGGGTATCAATCAAATTAATCAAATATTCTTTTCCTTCATACTCGTGAACCATTGAAGCTGCTGCTGCATTTATTGTAATGCCTCTTGCCTGCTCCTGCTCGTCATAATCAAGAGCGAGCTGCTCCCCTGCAAGTTCTTCCGAAATCATGCCTGCTCCTGCAAGCAGATTGTCCGAAAAGGTTGTTTTCCCATGGTCTATGTGGGCTATAACGCCAATATTTCTTATTCTGTCGAGTTGCTTCCTCAGCTTCTCTGCCTTTCTTACATTCTCTTCTTTTCGTCCCATTAAATCACCTTGCGCTCTTTGCGATTCTCTCTATCTCCCCTTTCTTGCTCACCGCAAACGAGGATGGATCGTCCTTATACGCCTTTATTATCTCATCAGCGAGGCAGTCCTCTATGCTCTTTTTGTTGCCCATTGTGCTTGATGTGGCTCCTCTGCATATATTTCTCAGGGCAATATCAAGCCGGCGCAGAGGGGCGCTGTCCACCGCCTGCGGAACATATATGCCTGAAAGGAATAGACGCGTGGTCTCCTCCCGCGGGGCTGCATTTTCTATCGCTTTTATGAAAATCTGGACAGGGTTTTCCTTTGTTTTCTTGTGAATTATGTCAAATGCCGTCTCAACAACACGGTATGCCTTTGTTTTTTTGCCCGTATAGCGTTCTGTCCTCATCATGTTGTTAATAAGGCGCTCAATTATTGACAGATTTGCCTTTTTGAAACGGCGGTTTGCATGGCGTGCATGCTGATGGAGTTTTCTTGTATCAAGATTCATATACCTCGCCAGTCCCCTGTCTTCTATGACCACTTCCGTTACATCATACTTGCCAAACAGGGGAGGTAAATTCTCCGGCAAAGTTTGTGTGCTTTCTTCTTCTGAAATATCTTCCTGTTCCATGATATCATCTCACCGGTTTTTCCACTTTTCCCCTTACCATTTCTTGCAGGGAAACATTATTCACCTTTATGACCTTGTATCTTACTCCGGGAATATCACCATAGGATTTGCCCATTGCTCCGCCTATGCCTTCAACAATAACCTCATCGTGCTCGTCTATATGGGTTATCGCCCTATCTCCTGGAGCGAATGCGGTAATCATCTTCCCGTTCTTGATTAACTGCACCTTAACGCATTTTCTTATTGCAGAGTTCGGCTGCTTTGCCTCAATTCCCACCTTCTCTATAACGATGCCTCTTCCTTGAGGGGCACCTTCAAGCGGGTCTGTCTTCCTTTTCAAATCTAACATTCTCCGCTTGTAGTGCATATCATGCCATCTGAACTTCTGCCTATCCGCTTTTAGCTTTCCTGCTGCATTGAGTCCTCTGCCCATTTTTTCACCAATTCGATGGCTAATATGCTTCTGGTATATAACCATAACGGATAGCG
>JAGGSL010000071.1 GCA_021159125.1 Thermoplasmata archaeon | reverse complement strand
CCTCTGTCTTTTCCTCAACTTCTTCTACTTTCTCTGGTTTCCCCTCTGGCTCTTCTACCGCCTCCTCTGCTGCTTTCTCTTCTGGTTGCTTTGCCTGCTCCTCCGGCTCTTCCTGGGCTTCTTTTGCTTCTGCTGCTGTTTCCTTCTCTTCCTTTCTGCGCTCTTCCTCAAGCCGTTCTTCTTCAATCTGCCTCTTGGCTTCCATTTCTATTTCTTTCTTCGCCTCTTCGGACAGACCTCTCTCCAGCTTTTCCCTTCTGCGCGGGTCAGTGAGGTTCAGCTTTGTTATTATCACGTTCGAGGGATGAATCGGCCTTGGAACCTTGCTTCCGTCCACTTTTGTCGTGACAACGCCCTCAACCTCTATCACCTGTTTCACAAGATCAACTTCCCTGACCTTGTCCACATGATTTTTAAAATTGCCCCTTACCACTTTTACGGTATCGCCCCTCACGACAGGAACGCTCCTTTTGTTGTATTTGAGCATCAAATCCTCCGCAAGATGGGACGCAAGCCACTTCCTCCTTTTATGGAGTGGGGCATTGTATAGATTCTTCCTCTGTTTTCTTGGCTGTATCGAATTCATGATATCACACTATGGTTGAAGCCGTAGCAGATATGCGCGGCCATCTTTCCGCCGCTTCCCTTGCCACAGGCCCTTTTATTGCTGAACCTTTCATGTCTCCCTCTGGGGTGACTATAACGGCTGCATTATCCTCAAACTGAACCTTCGTACCATCGGGGCGCCGGTACGGCATTCTCTGCCTTACGATGACTGCATTGAACATCTGCCGCTTCATCTCCGGCTTGCCTTTTTTGACTGTTACCACCACTAAATCGCCTACTCCAGCTGACGGATACTGGCGGCGGGTTGTTTTTATGTGCTTCACTGCAATAATCTCGACGACTCTTGCCCCTGTATTGTCAACACAATCAAGGCGTGAGCCGGTTGACAGACCCCTCGTTACTTTAGATGCGATTCCCTTCATTTTCTCTCCACCACTACAAATGATACTGTTTTGCTTATCGGGCGGCATTCCGCAATTGTGACTTCATCGCCCTTTTTTGCCTCTATGCACGGAGGCAGGTGAGCCTTATACCTGTTTGTCCTTTTCTCGTACCTCTCGTATTTCGGCACATAGTGCATCCTCGTTTTCTCCACAACCACCGTCTTATCCATGGCATCCGACACAATTTTTCCTGTCAGAAGTATCCCTCTTACAGAGAGAGTGCCATGAAACGGGCAATTCTTATCGTTGCATTCCTTTTCCGGTTCCTTAACGTTTATTCCTATCATTTTATCTTCCTTATTCTATCTTCTGGACGATAACTTATTTTTCTTCCATCTATTGCAAAGCCGCCTATATTGAATGTTGCTATTCTCTTTGCAACTTTCTTTATCCCTTCTCTGCTCTCTATAACCATCATGTTCTTGGTTTCATCGATTACCGTTCCTTCCATACCCTGAAGTGATGGGTCGGTGCATTTTTCTATGCGCACCTTCATGCCTATGAATTCTTCCTTCATCATTTTCCTTTCGTCCATTTTACTTCCACCGTAAATCCAAGCTCTTCAAGCCTTTTCTTTGCCTTTTCCTTGTGATTTCCCTGAAGTTCTATCTTCTTATCCTTGACGGTGCCGCCGCATGCGCAGTATTTTTTCAAGTCCCTGCAGAGACCGTCGATGTCTATATCGGAGGAATCCATACCGGATATCACCGTCATCATCTTCCCGTATCTTCTCTTTTCAGTGTATATCTTTATCTCCTGCCCTTCTCTGGCGATTTTATCACAAACGCACAGCTCTTTGGGCAAACCACAGACAGGACAGATATCACTACTCATTCAGTTCTCCTTCTTCCTTCATTACAGTCAGCATTCTTGCAATATTTTTCCTTATCCATCTGATTTTTCCAGGTGAGGGGGGCGAACCGCCCATGGCAGATCTTCCGTATTCCTCCATGAGTTCATTTCTCCAGTCTCTCAGTTTTTCATGCCTTTCGTCGCTGTTCAACCCTCTCATCTCCTTGGCTTTCATTTTATTTCACCGCTTTTTCAATGGCTTCCTTCAATTTTTCTGCTTTTTTGATTCCTATGCCCTTTATTCCAACCATATCCTCTACACTCATCTCATACAACTCTTTAACATCCTTTATGCCTGCCTTCTTGAGTTTCTTAATCATGCTTTCTCCAAGACCTGGCAATTCGTCAAGGGTCAGTTTCTCCAGCTTCTCTTCCTTTATGGTCTTTGCAGGAGTTTCTTTCTTAACTTTCTCCTTCTCCTTAACTTCCTCTTCTGCTTTCTCGACCGACCCTGAAATAATTTCGATTTCATCGGGCATTTTTGCCCCCGGCTTCATGATTCTAACCTTAATGCCAAGTATGCCCGGCTTTTTCTTTGCCACTGCCATACCCTCATTCATGACCTCCTTCGCCACTTCGCCGCAATACTTTACATGGCCCTTTGTGAATTTCTCGGTTCTGTGGCGAGCGCCTGTTATTTTTCCTGAAATAATTATCTGGCAGCCCCTTGCTCCCGAACTCATTATTCTTCTGACGGTCGAATGGCCCACTCTCCTGAAATGCCAGCCTCTCTCAAGGGCTGCGGCGACCTTATACGCCATTATCTGGCCATTAAGAGGAGCTTTATTGCCGACCTCCTCTATTTCTATCTGCGGATTTTCCATATCAAACTTCTCTGCAAGGTCATCCGTCAATTTTTTAATATTTTTTCCTCCGCGCCCTATTATCAATCCTGGTCTTTCCGTTATCAGCGAGATAAGTGTGCCCATTGGAGTGCGCTGTATCTCTATCCCCCCGAACCCTGCTTTTTCGGTTTCCTTCTTCAGATACTCTTTGATGAGCATCCGTCTTTCTCCTTCAACCACGAATTTACGTTCTATAGCCATGTTACTCTTTCTCCTCGACAATTATTTCCATATTTGTAGTATGTTCATTTTTTGGCGTTGACCTTCCCTGGGCACGGGGCATCATTCCTTTTATTATCCTTCCCTTGTATGCAGATGCATGAGTTATAACCATGTTTTCGGTATCCAGACCTTTATACTCTGCATTATTCTCGGCGTTTTTCAGCACTTCAAGCACGTAGCGCGAAGCTTTCTCCGGATACGCTCCGGGCCCAATGCCCTTTCTGTGGGAAACGCTTGAAAGATGCGTCTTGAAAGGAATCGGACGTTTCAGCGCGATAACGTCCTCCAGCAGCTGCTTTGCATCGCTTATCTTCATTCCCTTAATAGCCCTCATTATATTCTGGGAATGCTTTGGAGAGCAATGAAACTCTCTCCCATACGCCCTTGCACTTTTTTCCGGATTTTTCTCTGCTGAGTATTTCATGGTATCATTTCAACGGCAAATATTTCGAAGAACGGGTTGCACCCACGCCGGGCCCCGCATGTCTTACTTCCTTTCTCGTTAATGCAAACTCACCAAGGTAATGCCCCACCATTTCGGGCTTGATGTTCAATGTAACAAATTCCTTTCCATTATAAACAGCGATGTGATGCCCGAAGAAATCCGGGAGTATGACCATGTCCCGCAGATGGGTTTTTATGACCTCATCCTCTTTTGCATTTCTTATATCCTGGAGCAATTTATTCTGCCTTCTTGTCAAGCCTCTCTTCAAACTCCTTCTCTGCCTCGCAGGAAGGTAATCAATGAATTCATCAACTGTCATTCCCTTCATCTCTTCAACAGTAAGACCGCGGTATGTGAATTCTTTTTTTGCCCCAATTTCAATCTTCCTTTTCCTGTTTGCTCTTCTGACCATTTACATCACCTCTTGCCCGTCCTCCTGGCAGATATGCTTCCCACTTTCCTTCCAGCCGGAGCTCTCCTGCTTACTGTTGATGACTTTCCGACATGCTGATGAGCGCCTCCTCCGTGAGGATGATCAACAGGGTTCATTGCAACACCTCTAACAATCGGATAAACTCTTGCCCTTGGCCTCACCGCATGATACTTTTTGCCTGCCTTCATGAAAGGCTTCTCGCCCCTGCCGCCGCCTGCCGCAACCCCTATGGTTGCCCTGCATCCTGCATTAAGCTTCTTCTGCGAACCTGACGGAAGTTTGACTATCACTTTGTCGCCGTGCGACATGACTGTACCGTAATTTCCGCCTGAACGTGCAAATTTTCCGCCGTCTCCAGGTTTGCTCTCTATGTTGTATATGTGAGTTCCTTCAGGTATTGAACCGAGAGGCAGGACATTTCCTGGCTTTATGAGCGGCTCTTTGGTAAATCTTATTTTATTCCCGACAATTGCTCCCTCGGGAGCAAGCATTTTGAACTTCTTGCCATTCACTTCCACAACAGATACAGGCGATGATGTTCCCGGATTATGGATTATATCGACTATGATTCCCTCTCCCTCGTCTATTAGAGGATATGCCACTGGTCCCTTATGCTTGAACGACGGGCTTATGTACGGGGTGTTTGCAGACCCTCTCCTCTGATGTATCAATCTCTTTCCCATTTAATTCACCTTAGAATATACCTATCCTCATTCCTATGTCCTCTGCCATGTATTCGGGTGAAAGTTTCGCCACGGCTATCTTTCCGTTTTTTCCGATTCTTGTTGTGACTTTCACAACTTTTATTCCAAACATTTCCTCAAGCGCTTCTTTAATCTGCCTTTTATTTGCTTTCATACTTACCGCAAACTGAAGCGAATTGTCTTTCTCCATAAGCATCATTGACTTTTCTGTGACAAACGGATGGAATACTATCTCATAAGGATTCATGCTTCTCCCTCCATTGACTTTATGGCATCAACACTAAACAACGTGAGGCGACCTGCATCTCCTCCGGGGGCAAGATGCTCAACGTTCATCTCATCAGGCGTTATTATATCCACTCCTGTTAAATTGCCTGCTGCTTTTTTAACTTTTTCTTTATCTTTCACAACAATAAGCAAGGATTTGGGAGTTTTATACTTTCTCCCTCTCATCTTTCCTTTTCCAGCCCTTATGTGCTTGCCGTTTTTGGCACGCTCAATGTCTGCATAAACGCCTATCTTCTTCATTGTCTCTATCATCTTCTTTGTTTTGTCTATCCTCTCAAATTCGCTCTCAACAACGAGAGGAAGGGAAACGCCCTCTTCGAAAACATGTCCTCTTTTCCTGACAAATTCCTCGACTGCAACCGTGGCAAGAGCCGACCTTTTCGCAAGCTTCATCTCCTTCTTGTTTATCTTCTTGCCCCATTCCTTCTCAGGTTTGGGCGGATGCGCAGCTCTGCCGCCAACAGTGCCTGGCATGAAAGCAGCGCGCCTTCCCTGCGTGAGACGCGGAACTCTTGAAACTCCTCTTCCGGGTCCCCAGGACTCGACAGGGTGCTTTTTGCCTGCCGTTTCCTCGACGCCGTATTTCTGGCGGCGGTTTGCCCTCATCGCGTTTACCGCCTTCCTTATGATATCGGGCCTGAATTCCTCCTCAAATACAGATGGCAGAGAAATTTCGTCTGTAACGCTTCCATCAATTCCATAAACCTTTGCTTTCATTATACCCCCTGTTTGCTCATCGTGGATATGTACGTTATCTCGGGCTTTTCTACCTTCACGCCTTTATGATATCTGATTGCATCTCTCATTCTTATAAGGCGCTTTGCTGGCCCCGGGATGGAGCCGTGAAGTAAAATGTATTTGTTTCTCACAACACCATAATGGAGGAAGCCGCCTTCAGGCGTGATTTCCTCTCCGTTCTCCCCTATTCTCAATATTCTTTTATTATACTCAACGCGATGATGGTAGCCGGTCTGGCCGCCCTGCGGCACAGTCGAGCGGACCCATGAAAGCCACGGACCGAGTGTACCCACCATGCGGCGGTGTTTTCTGTTTTTGTGAGTTAACAATTTAAGACCCCACCTCTTTATGGAACCCTGGAATCCCTTTCCCTTGGTTATTGCAGCGATGTCTACCATGCTCCCGTCTGAATAGATATCCGATATATCCACTTCCTTTCCTAAAATTTCCTTTGCATAGTTGAGACGTTCCTCCTTGCTTCCGCCTCCGATGCGTATTTCCATTATTTCGGGCAGCTTTTTTGGCACGCCTGTAACATCTCTGGGCTTTGTGTAAGCAATAACCCTTATATCATCAAAATCCTCTACTTCCAGCTCTTTGGTTTTTTTGGGCAGCGGTATCCTTCCTTTGAGCTCCTCAACATTGTCAGCCCATGTTTCCGTGATTGTTTTCAGCCCGTATGGCGTTGATTTATACAACCGGATGGCAGCAATTTTCATTGGGGGCGTCTCCACCACTGTTACAGGAATCATAACCTCCTGACCTGATGTTGTGGAAGTGGGACGATAATCCACCACGAAAGCATGTGTCATGCCTGCCTTGTATCCTGCAAATCCCTGAAGACGGGGCTTGTCATCGCCATCAGGCCAGGACTGTATCCTGGGCACCTCTGACCTTGCTCTTTTCCTGGGGGAATACCCCTTTGAACCTCTCCTTGGATGATGTTTTGTTGGCACTTTGTTCACCTAATTGACGACTAAACTTTTACCCAAATATGAGATGTCATATATAAAGATGATGGGCGTGTTGAATTCTCGATGTTGAGTAACGTCGGCAGGTGTGAATGCACGAGGGGTAAAAATGCTTTTGGTAAAAAAT
>JAGGSL010000038.1 GCA_021159125.1 Thermoplasmata archaeon | reverse complement strand
GATGGCAAAATTGCTTTCGGAGCGAGGCGTAATTGTGATGTGCACATTTGTGAGCCCTTACAGAGAAAACAGGGATTTTGCCAGGTCAATAACAGATGATTTTATCGAGATATATGTGAAGTGCCCTGTCGAGATATGCATAGAGAGAGATGTCAAAGGGATGTACAAAAAAGCTCTCAACGGAGAAATAAAAAACTTTACCGGCATAGACGATCCGTATGAAGAGCCTGAGCATCCGGAATTAGTGCTTGAAACAGATAAAGAAAGCGTGGAGGAAAGCGTTGAGAAGGTTCTCAAAAAACTGGAAGAACTCGGGTACATACGCAATGTAACTGCACAAGAAACAGCAATTGAAGAATAAAGTGGGGATGCCTTTCGGGCATTCCACAACAGGTGGAGAAATTGAAAAAAAAGATGGGCCGGGATGAAGGGCATTCGTTCAACAGATGGGATATTTTTTCCATTTTAATTTCCTTTTTGGCGCTCACGCTTTTTTTTATAATACCCCCTCCATCTGGTTTATCCCATAATGGCTGGCTGATGATAGGCATTCTTGTCATGGCAATCATACTCTGGATAACCACCCCGATTCCTATTGCCGTCACCGGCCTGTTGATAATGGTGATGCAGCCGCTGGTGGGGGTGGAGGCGGCGGAGGATGTATTTCATTCGTTCGGCAACCAGGCCGTATTTTTCCTTATAGGCGTTTTCATACTTGCAGCAGCAATAGAAAAGCATGGGCTCCATCGGAGAATAGCCCTCAAATTTTTGAGTATGTTCGAGAAAAGTCCCCGCATGTTCACATTCGGAATAATGATTTCGTCCGCTTTCCTCTCATTTATCATGCCCACCCATGGCGTGGCCGCGCTGCTTCTGCCCATTGTCGCCTCCATACTTGTTGCCATGAAAGCCATCCCGAAGCAGAGCAATTTCGGAAAGGTGAGCATGCTGGCAGTGGCATATGGATGTTCCATAGGAAGCCTGGGCACACCGATTGGCGGTGCAAGGAATGTTCTCACAATTGGTATTCTGGCTAACGAGGGCATAAAAATCTCCTTTTTTGAGTGGATGAAATATTCCATGCCCGTGGTTTTTATCGCCATCCCTACAGTCTGGGTTATCCTGCAGGTGGTTTTCCCCCTTGAGGTTGAGGGCATATCGGAGGCAAAAAAAGAAATTGAGGAACAGGTTGGCAGAATGGGAGGCATAAGCAGAAATGAAATTATTGTATCCGCCATACTCTCGGTGACAGTGCTGCTATGGGTTTTCTTCTCATCCCCGAAATATATGGGGCTTGCAGTGATATCGCTCATAGGCAGTATGCTTCTCTTTTTCACAGGCAGCATATCATGGGAAGATGTGGAGAAACGGGTGCCCTGGGGAATCATACTTCTTTACGGGGGTGCAATAACGCTTGGTGTCGGAATGAATAACACAGGTGCCGGTGCATGGATAGCAAATGCAATGCTGGATGTTGCAGGCAATAACGTATATTTGGTCATCCTCTTTCTGATTATGCTCACCGTTATTCTTACAAATGTTATGTCGAATGTCGGGGCTGTGGCAACTCTTCTTCCGATAGGGCTTGGAGTCGCAGCAGGATTTTCAAACATAAGCCCTCTCCTTTCATCAATGGTGGTGGCACTCAGCGGAGGGCTTGCATTTATGTTCGTTATATCCACACCGGGAAATGCAATAGCATACTCCTCCGGATATTTCTCAACAAGAGATTTAATGAAAGCAGGCAGCATTGTAAATCTTGCATGCATAGCCATAATTTTTGCTATCGCCGTAATATACTGGAGAGGTGTACTGGGAATATGAGCGGTTTCAAACAAAAAAGTAGATATAGGATTGCCAAATTAGGTGAAGGAGTTGGTGATTGGTAAATATGTTCGAGAAAATTCTGCTTCCAATATCGTCTGAGTTCTATCCGAGAAATGCAATGAGAAGGGGCGTTTTCCTTGCCGAGAAATTCGGGAGCAGCATAAAAATACTTTACATAATAGAGGAGAAAACGCTTGAGAAAGCAGACAGAATATCTGATATTTACAGAACTCAATACGAAAAAGAGGAAACAGAAAGCAACATGGAACAGGAATATCTATCTGTGGCAGACAGGATAGTCTTTGAAGATGCAAAAAAATTTTTTGACGGAAAGGGCATACAATTTGACGGAAAGGTTATAAAAGGCGAATTCAGCGATGTCATAAAAGATGAAATTGAAAGGGAGCGATATGATTTGATTCTAATGGGTTTCGAAAAAGGATGCCTTCTCCACTACAGAATACTTGAGAACTCCGACATCCCAATATGGATTGAATCGGCGGCAGAGGGCAGAGAAGTCATACTTGCCGTCTGCTCGAACCTTGCCCCCAACCAAAAAGTTCCGGAAATAAGCGTTGAACTCTCCCGCACACTGGGATGGGAACTCCGCATGCTCTATGTAGTGGACACTCAGGATAACGTGGAGGTTGACAAAACGGGGCTCAGATCGGGCAGAAAATCAGAGGAGGAACTTATATCCGCCGGAAAAAGCTTTCTGGAAGAGATGACAAGAAATGGCATAAAGGCTAGCATGGTAAAAGGCATTCTTGAAAAGGAGACCATAAAAGCTGCAAAAAAAATAGGAGCAGGGCTGGTAGTTGTTGGACGGGAGCAGAAAAAAACAGGGATTATGGGCCTTTCCTTCAAAACAGTAAAGAAAAAATTGGTTGAGAAATGCAACTATTCGATTCTTTTTGTAAATTAACTTTATCTCCCCATTTGCCCCCTATCTGCGCTGTATGCGCTATATGCGATACCTGTTATATATGGCGAGCCTGACTGGACAACTGCATATTGTTCCATCACCGTAGAACATTCTATATTCGCAGTACGGAGAACCATTTCTCTTGACAAAAAGGAAATTCTTGCTTATGGCATACTCGGCTTCGCACATACTTCTGTTCTCGCAGTCAATGCATGAAAAATTTTTGTGGCATTTTGTTGCCTTTTTCAGCAATTCTTCGTCTATTTCCAAGTTTTCTCCACTTATATCCACCAGCACCATATTAACTGAAAAATAAGTGTGCAGGATATTTATAAACTCTGTAAAGACTGGTTTACATACGAACCAAATAATTATGATTTATTTATACATTTTGTAAAGGAAATTTTACAAAATTGATTGTTGCTGCTACGAGACGTGTTAAACCTGCTTTTACACAATACTTATATAATCGTCTCTTTTTTGAGTCCGATGCTTGACGGACTGGGAGATGCTCTGAGGGGCACACTCAAAAAAATTGCAAATGCACCCCATATCGATGCATCGCTCATCAAAGAGGTTGTGAGAGATATACAGCGTGCTTTGATACAGGCAGATGTGAATGTGCCGCTTGTTCTTAAAATTTCAAAGAAAATTGAAAAGAGGGCACTGGAGGAAAAACCTCTGCCGGGAATGAGCAACCGCGAGCATGTTATCAGAATAGTGCATGATGAGCTTTCAAAAATGCTCGGCAAGGGAAGAGAACTGCCTCTCAAAAAGCAGGTAATTATGATGGTCGGGCTTTACGGGCAGGGAAAGACGACAACATGCGGAAAGCTTGCAAAGTATTTCCAGAAAAAAGGGCTCAGACCTGCGCTGATTGCCGGCGATGTGCACCGCCCTGCTGCTTACGACCAGCTCAAACAGATTGCTGACAAAATAAATGTGCCTGTCTATGGCGGTGGGAAGGATGCTGTCAAGGTTGTCAGGGAGGGGCTGGAGAAGCTGAAGAAATATGATGTTATAATTGTCGATACCGCAGGGAGACATAGCCTGGAGGATGATCTGATAAAGGAAATGAAGAAGATTTTTAAAGCTGCAAATCCGGACGAGAAAATACTCATAATGGATGCATCCACAGGGCAGCAGGCAGGCCCCCAGGCAAAGGCATTCAACGATGCAATAGGCATTACAGGAGTAATACTCACAAAAATGGATGGAACCGCCAAAGGAGGGGGGGCGCTTTCGGCTGTCGCAGAAACAGGAGCACCTATTCTTTATATTGGCTCGGGGGAGCATGTTGATGATTTAGAAAAATTTGATTCCACCCGTTTTCTATCCCGCCTTCTCGGCATGGGAGACATACAGGGATTGCTGGAGAAAGCAGAGGAAATTGCAAAGAAAAAGGGAAAAGACAAGTTTGAAAAAAGCGCCCGACAGATAATTTCCGGCAAGTTCACTTTGAAGGACATGTACGAGCAGATGGAAATGGTATCCGGTATGGGCTCGCTCAGCAAAATAGCGGAGATGCTTCCCGGAGGCATAGGACAGAAAATGAAAGGAGCTGACATGCATCAAACCCAGGAGAAGTTAAAGAAATTCCGAAGTCTGATGGATTCCATGACCGAAAAAGAGATGGAAGAACCGCACCTTATCAAATCATCGCGCATAAATAGAATAGCAAGAGGAGCGGGACTGGAACCAAAGGATGTGAAGGAACTTCTGAAATACTACAACACATCCAAGAAGATGATGAAGGGGCTCTCAAACAAAAAAGCACAGCGCCGCCTTATGCAGCAGTTGAAGTTCAGTTGAGGTGAATAAAGCGATGCGGGGGATGCCAAACCCTATCTTATCCCGAATTCCGCTAATTTCATTCTCTCTTTTTCTTTTTCGAGGAAACGATAAACCGTTGAGTGATTTGAGCCGTTCAACAACATTTCAATTGCTTTTATTGCGGCATCCATTCCCTCAACCTTGCCTATGACTCCGACAGTTGTTCCATATACAGATATTCTTACACCAGTCATCGATTCAATTATCGCCCTCGTTTTTCCGCCCTTGCCTATTATGCGGCCTGCTATGCGGTGCACGTTTTTCGCTTTTTTTCCGACATAGTCTCTCATGTCCAGAAGTTCAAAATAATGGTCATCCCTGAAGAGAAGCATTGCATGCTGGGGCGAAAAGCCTCTTCCTATTGCCTTCACGACGTTCTGGGCATCAAGCTCTGTAACAGCATCATCGCCCTTTATTGAGACATCTCCGCTTTTGGAATCAATGTCAAGCTTCACCCCCTGCTCTTCAATTTTTTTCTTTACTTCTCCGTTTTTCCCTATAAGAACTGCCACTCTTTCAGCAGGTATTTTTACAAACCTCATGTTTTCCCCTCCAGAATTCTTTTCAGTATTTTATCTTTATCCACATCAAAGAATTTTTTGAAGAATCTTGCAATATTGGTTGCATCCCTTTCAAGAAATCCCCTGGCCATGGGATTTTTCGCCTTTATCGTTTGTCCCACGTCTATGATGACTGGCTCCTTATGAAATAAAATGTTGTATTCCGAAAGGTCAGCATGAACCATATTTGCCTTATTGTACATCAAAGACATGTTTTTAACTATGTCCTCAAACACTTCCTCGGGCTCATCCATTTTTGCATCTTTAAGCAGGGGGGCAGGAGTTTCCTCATCGCCTATGTATTCCATGACAATGACATTTCCTTCATTTGCAATCGGTTTGGGCACCCTCACGCCCGCCTGGTGGAGGCGGGAGAGGTTTGTAAACTCCTTCTTTGACCACGCGTAAATCACGCTTCTCCTGTCTTTCTTCACTTTGACAAGCCCGTCGTACTGGAGATACTTTGATATGTTTCTGAATGTTATGGTGTTTATGCGATAAATTTTCACTGCCACAAACCCTTCTCTGCTTTTTCCGCGGAATACATTTCCCTCTTTCCCTGTTGAGATAGGAAAATCTATAAGTTCTATTACTCTTTTATCCATCAATTTCCACAGAGCCATGAGCGTGGATTTGTCAAATACCTCACTTTCGGTTCTGCCAGATAAAAAATTCTCAACATCTACTTTCCATTTCATCTTAGAATACGTTTATGCTGTCAGGTATTTTATGTCTCCTGGCCAGATTTGATGCCTGGGTCGGGGTATAACAGTATATTATATCTGCCTTGTCATCCTGAAAATCCCACGGCCTCACAATAAGCAGATTTCCGCTTCTTATCCACTTTCTTTTTTTAATTCGCCCGCGTATGCGCCCCATCCTGGACTTGCCGTCCTCGCAAACCACTTTAACTCTGCTTCCCCCTACCAGCTGGTCAGCAACCGCAAACATCTCGCCCTCCTTACGATTGGGAAGGCGTATTCTCACATACTCATCTTCGCTGTTCTCACCAGACTTATTTCCGTTTTTTTCCAAATTATCACAGAATAAATAGGGGCTCTGTATATGTATGTATCGGAATTATGCAATTGTTGCAATCACAGGAACATGGTCTGACGGCTTGGGCATCCCTCTCATTTCTCTGGCTATCGTGCAGGTTATGCACCTCTTTGCCAGTTTTTCTGATGCCCATATATGGTCCACTCTCATCCCCATGTTTCTTCTGAACGAGGCATTTCTGTAATCCCACCAGGTGTATTCTTTAAGTTTTTTATTCTTTGCCCTGAACAGATCCACAAATCCCCACTCCTTCAGATAAGACAATGCTTCCCTCTCGTCTTCATGGAAGCCTATCGTATTGCGCAGCGCTTCTGCATCATATACATCGATTTCATCAGGGGCGACGTTAAAATCCCCTAGGAGGATGACTTTATCTTCCATTGGGTTAAAATTTTTATCCAGATATAGACGGAGACCTTCAATAAAATCGATTTTGTAGTAAAAATATTCCGACTCGGGAATTTTTCCCTGAGGAAAATATGCATTTATAATTGTAATGTCCTCTATGGACACCTGCAGTATGCGCTTCTGCCCATGTTCAATTTCATCGAAATCCT
>JAGGSL010000084.1 GCA_021159125.1 Thermoplasmata archaeon | reverse complement strand
GTATATGATGAAGAATCATAGAATAATGAGAAAGCTGGCAATTATTTTTATTGTAGCGGTACTTGCTTTTCCTTTGGTCAGTGCATCTGTCCTTGAAAAACCGGACTGGAGAGAGGGAGATTACTGGGAATATAGGGTCGGGTATGGGGTTGAGGGCGCAGAAACTGCAGGTGGAGAAATAACAACGAGAATTTTGGGGACGGAAAATGTTACGATTGGCAATACCACCTACCACTGCATTGTTGCAAAGGAAAAAGTCAATGCATCAGAAAAGACAGTATATTATGATGAAGAAAGCCTGGCTGTTGTAAAGGAAATAAGTTATGATAATGAAACCGAAGAAAAAATTTATGATCCTCCTTTTGCTTTTATTCAATATCCGATATTTATCGGAAAGAAATGGAATGCAACAGTTGAATGGAAAAATACTTCCATAATCCTGCAGCTTGAATGCACCGGAAGAGAGAATGTGTCAACAAGGGCAGGCAAATTCGATTGTTATGTTATAAAAGTGAATTATGCTCCCAATGGTACAGTCAATCCTGATTTTTATCAGATTTTTTATATCTCAGGCAAGGCAGGAAATGTTGTGAGAACGGAAGGCTATGCAAATAGCACGCTCGTGGGTTATAGGGAACTGTTATCCTTTCATTACGGCGTATATTCAAACAAACAGCCAGATTATGCAATGGTAATACCTTTTATTGCCGTTGGCATATTCATTCTCCTGCTTGCTTTGCTTAAGTCATTGTATAAATTCGGGGCTGGCAAATAGGAATGCATATTTACCTCTCATTCATTCTTTAACCATGCCCATGCGCGTCCATGCTATTGAGAAAGTGGTTGAGAACACGCCCATCCACAAAACTTTTTATTTCAATGACAGGGAATGCAGGAATGCTGAACCAGGGCAGTTTATCATGGTGTGGATTCCCGGAGTCGACGAAATGCCGATGTCTCTATCTGTCATAGGCAAGCAACAGGCTGTCACAGTCGAGGCAAAGGGAGAGGGAACAAAAAAAATGCATGAGATGAAAGAGGGAGATAAAATAGGCATCAGGGGGCCATACGGAAAGGGATTTTCGCTTTCTGGAGAAAAAAAACTTTTTGTTGCAGGAGGCACAGGCATCGCTCCTCTCATGCCCTTAATAAAAATGTCGGGAGGAAAAAAGACCGTTATTCTTGGCGCACGCTCCTCCCATCTTTTGCTTTTTGAGGAGGAGCTGAAAAGCATGGATGTGGAGCTGCATATTTCCACAGATGACGGCTCGGAAGGTCATAAAGGCTTTGTTACAGATTTGCTTGAGGAAATGGCAGATGCAGACAAAAAATTTGACGTGGCATATGCATGTGGCCCTGAGATAATGATGAGAAAGGTGCTGGATTTTTGTCTGGAAAACAGCATTCCAATGGAGGCAAGCCTTGAGAGATACATGAAATGCGGGATAGGCATATGCGGCTCATGCGCAATTGACGGCTATCATGTATGCAGAGATGGGCCTGTTTTTGAAAGCAGCATACTCTCAAAAATTGAAGATTTCGGGAGATGGAAGAGAGACGAGTCGGGCAAAAAAGTTGAGATATAGATCGAGGGACTGCAAACAAGAAATGGCATTTGTCTTCCTATTTTCCGTAAATCTCTATGAATTTTTCCAGCGAGCGGTCATAAGTTGCTTCAACATCATCCGGAAACAGACATGCAGGCAACTCTTTCCTGCTCCAGTGGTAGCGTATGCATTCGCAGCATTTTCCCTTCCTGCTGCACGGCTCCCATGTGCAGTTGCAGTTCTGCAGATTTTTTTCCCTATCGCATTCCATGTTTAAGGATATGCATCGCATCTTTTATAATTTTATCATGGTCGAAGGCAAGGGGCGGCAGCTCGTTCACATCAAAAAACTTTGCTTCAGAGGCATCGTCACCTCCTGACGGCTCTTTTTCATCTTTAGGTGAGAGGATATATGCAATCGAAACAGTATGTCCTCTGGGATCTCTTCCAGGGTCTGAGTAAACGCCCACGAGATGTTTTATTTCTGTTTCGAGCCCTGTTTCCTCCGCCACCTCCCGCAATACTGCACTCTCCACCGTCTCGCCGTATTCGACGAAGCCGCCTGGGAGCGCCCATCTGTTCTTGAAAGGCTCGTTTTTTCTTTTTATGAGCAAAATTTTGCCGTTCCTGATGACAACGCCGTCGACCGTAAGCTTCGGGCTTTTATACTCCATGAAATGCAATGCTTTCGCCCATAAAAATGCATCGTAATAGCCAGATAACCCGACTATGACTCTCCATATATTATGAGAGTGAACCACCCAAATCCCCACGCTTTCAATACAAGTGTTTGGAGTCCAGGGGTAAAATCCTCTTCATATATCCATGCGTCCCATGGCAATATTATGACGCCGAACAAATATACGCATGTATCAGCTCCCGCATATTGTTTGGGTGCCTCTTCATCATACAGGCGAATATGTCCTTGGCCGGTGAAGTATCTGCTGACACGGTGGAACCCAAAGCCGATGACCATGCTGCCGTTTTCCATGTAAAAGGTCTCAGTGACCGAGCGTTTCCCTAATACGAAATATGTCTTGTTGAAAAGCTCATACCTGTCCGTATTTTCACAAGATTCGCAATATATACTATTGTTGTTTTCTTGTCCTTGCCCTCCAGCAGCAGAGAGAAAACTGGTAAACAAAAGTAGCCCTGCTACTAAAATGGCGTTAAATTTCATATTTATCACTTCTACAATAAACATAATCCGCTTTTATAGATTTGCCGAGTTTATCAAGTTTACTGCATAAGTCGCTCGAAATGAATTTTGGGGATGGTATGCCCGATAATGAATGGTTTTATGATGAAAATTGGAAGTATATCCCTATTAAAAAAACGTCCTGCACTGGGACCCTACGGAAATTTTACTTTAAAGAGCACATTGAGCACATCAAATATATGTAATTCAATGGAAAGAGAGCGCCGTATTTCTTTCAATAAAAACCTGCTGTCAAAAACTCTTTAATCGGAATGCATATTTAGTGTGGGATGAAGATTCTTCACGTGGCTGATACGCATATAGGATATTCGGCATATCATAAAGTTAACGAGAGCGGGCTGAATCAGAGAGAAGTGGATGTCTACAACGCTTTCGAACAGTTTGTCGATTATGCTGTTGAGAAAAAGCCCGATTTGATTGTCCATTCGGGCGATTTGTTTGATACAGTGCGTCCTACCAATAGAGCCATAACATTTGCACTCCAGCAGCTCATACGCATTTCCAGGGAAGGAATACCAATGGTCATCATTTCGGGCAATCACGAAACGCCAAAGCTTAGAGAGACAGGAAGCGTATTCCGCATTTTCGAGCACCTTGACAGCATATATCCTGTCTATAAGGGCAAATATGAGAAATATGAATTCGGGGATGTGATGGTTCATGCAATTCCCCACTGCCATACGGGCGATGATTTGAAAAGAAATATCGAAAGCCTGAAAGCAGACAATGGGAAATTCAATCTGCTGATGTTGCATGTGGGAGTGGCTGGAATAAAGGAATTCCGCACAGGTGATTTCAACGAGCAGGTGATTCCGAGCGGCTATCTCTCGCCCGAATTCGATTACATCGCTCTGGGCCACTATCATAAAAAAACGGAGGTGACGAAAAACGCATATTACTCCGGCTCCACGGAGCATCTTTCCTTCAAGGAGGCGGGAGAGGAGAAGGGCTTCATGGAAATAGACACTTCCTCGAACGAGGTGAGATTCATCCCTCTGAAAGTAAGGGGAATGGAAGATTTAGGCGTCATAAATTGCGATTCAATGAATCCTGATGAAATAACGGGAGAAGTGGTGAAAAGACTGAGAAATGCAGGCACGGAAGGAAAAATTTTGAGAGTCATACTCAAAGGCATAGGCAGGAGCACATACAAGGGGCTGGATTTCCATTCAATCAGAAAGGAAGCATCAAACGCGCTGCACTTCGAGCTTTCTTACGAACTGAAGGAAATGGAGCAGGAGCTTGCCGGCAGAGGAAGCATAGGCTCTCTTGTCGAGGAATGGAAGGAGTATATCTCAAAAGTGCCTGTTGAAACAGAGAGGGAGGAAATTGAGAAACTTGCCCTGAAATATCTCTCGGAGGTGAGTCAGTGAAGCTTATCTCTTTAACATTGCACAACTACCGGAAATTCCAGCATGCGGAAATTAATTTTCCGGATGGAATTACTGCAATCATAGGAAACAACGGCTCAGGCAAATCAACAATCATAGAAGCAATAGGATGGGCAATATACGGCAATAAGGTTGCACGGACAAACAAGGAGGGCATAAAGAGGCAGAATGCTGCTCCGAATGAGGAATGCTATGTCCGTCTTGAGTTCGAGCTTGGAGGAGATTTGTATGAAGTGACAAGAATAATGTCACCCTCCTTGGCAGTAGATGCAAACGTCAAAGCGAATGGGGTTGTTCTTGCATCATCTGCTACAGGCGTCAGCCGCCTGCTGGAGAAAAAGATAGGGATGGATTACGATGCTTTTTTCACGTCGCTGGTTGCACGCCAGAAGGAGATAAACGCTCTTTCGAGCAGGACTCCTGGAGAGCGAAAGAAGAGTATGCTCAGAATGCTCAAAATCGATGCGATTGAGGACGCTGTTAGAAAGGTGAGAGACGACCGCAAGGGAAAGGAGAGCGTTGTGAAGGTGATGGAAAGCACGCTCAAAGACGTTGACGAGATGAAGAAGGACATGGAGGAGAAAAGGGCGAAAAAGGATGCGATGATATCAATGATGCAGCAACTGGAGAAAAAAATCTCAGCGCTTGAGAAGGAGGCGGCAGAGCTCGAGGAGAGCAGGCAGAAAGAGAGAGAAAAACTGGAGAGATACAACGAGCTTGAGAAGGAAGCAAGCGTGGTGAGAGAAAAGGCAGAGTCGAAGAGAAGGCAGATTGCGGAGAAGGAGAAGGAGAAAGAGGCATTGCAGAAGAAAAAGGAGAGGTATGAACAGATAAAGGGGGTGGAGGCGGAATATGAAAAAATAAAAAAAGAAAAGGAGAGGATGGAGGGGTTGAGAGAAAAATATCTTCTCGTTAAGCAGTTGAAGGAAAGCATTACAGCGCTTGAGAAAGAGGCGGGAGCACTCGAAGAAACAATAAAGGAACTTGAGAAAAAAATCGGAGATAGGGATAAAGTAGAGAAGGAAGCGAAGGAAATAGAGGCAGAGGAGAAAAAAATCGAAGAACGCAAAAGGGAGATGGAGAGCTCCATCAAAATAAAGAAGGTGCAAATCGATGCCTCAATGGCGAAACTCAAGGAGGCAGAAAGGGAGAGGAAAAAAATAGAGGAGAGGGGGGCAGACAGCACATGTCCAACATGCGGAAGGCCATTGAAGGAAAGGTACGAGTTAATTTTAAAAGACTTTGCCGAAAAGGTGAGCAATGAGCAGGAAAAAATCGAGAAGTTGGAGGAAGAGCAGAAAATGTTGCTCAATGAGATAGGCAGGCTGGAGGCAGAGGAAAGGGAATTGAGAAAAAAGAGGGCTGAGATTGAGGCGGTGATGGAAGAAATGAGGAAGGTTGAGCAGGAAATGAATCATGCTGTTGAGAGCAAAAAGGAAAAGGAGCGGAAAATCAGCGATAGCAAGAAAAAAATTGCGGAAATGGGTGAGGTTGAGTTTGATGAAATGGCTTATGATTCTTACAGAAAAAAGATTGAGGAACTCCTGCCTTTGAAAGAGGAGGTAGCTGTTTTGAGGAATGAAGTTGCCCGCCTTCCAGACCTGGAGAGGCAGATTGCTGAGCTCAAAAAAGACGTGGAAATGCTTGAGGGCATGGCTGAAAAATTGAGGGCAGAGATTCTGGATTTAAATTTCGATAAGAAGAGGTATGAGGAAATTGAAAGGCAATACGAGGAGAAGAAGGGCGAGGTGCAGCATGTTAGGGAGCAGAAAATAAGGATGCAGGGGGAAATAAAGCAGATTGGGGCGGAACTGGAAAGAATGCATGAAGAAATAAAACAACAAAAAGAGGCGAGAGAGAAAATCAGGGAGTTGAGAAAGGAGATAGCGAAACTGGAGATGCTGGCAGGGGATAGAGACACGGGCTTACTGAATGATTTTAAAAGATATTTGATTTCAAAGATAGGGCCCACGCTTTCGTATCACGCTTCTTCATTCTTCAATGTCTTTACTGCAGGAAAATACAGCCAGATGGAGATAGACGATAATTACGACATCTACATCTATGACAACGGGGAGAAATTTTCAATAGAGAGATTTTCGGGAGGAGAGGAAGATTTAGCGAATTTGTCTCTTAGGCTTGCAATATCTCAGGTCATAGCGCAGCGTTCGGGCAATCTGGAATTTAACTTCATAGTTCTTGACGAGATATTCGGCTCTCAGGATAATGAAAGGAGGACGAACGTTCTCAACACCCTTGGAGAGCTTTCACATCAATTCCAGCAGGTTATACTCATAACGCACATAGAGGAAATAAAGGACAGCATGCAGTATGTGATAAGAACCTTTGAGGACGAGGAAGGCATATCTCATGTCAAAATGGAGTAGGCAGCAAATTTATTAAAGTGGATTTTTCATACACACATAGGGCCGGTAGATCAGCTGGAAGATCGCCACCTTCGCAAGGTGGAGGCCACGGGTTCAAAAGAAGGGGCTGCGCTCCCTTCACCCCTGCATGAAAAAAGAAGGGAAAGGTGAAGGCACAGGTGAAGGCGCAGGCAAGGCAAGGGAAAGGGCGCAACCCATTTGAAAATCCCGTCCGGTCCATTTTTTATTTTTGAAACAGTAGGATA
>JAGGSL010000057.1 GCA_021159125.1 Thermoplasmata archaeon | reverse complement strand
AACAATATATGCAGGTTTTGAGGCAGCATCAAGAATGCTTTATGAAACAATGGGTGCTGTTGTGCCAAAGTTGAGAAATGTGAAATACAAAAAATTCATGGTCATGCTTTCGGTGTATCTACTTGCCCTGGGTATCCCTCTCGCAATATCCGGCATATCAATAATACTTATGCTCAGCATAACGTTGCTTTTTATCGGGGTGGTAGGGGTGATAATATATGGAATAGGGGCGGTGTATTTCAGCCAGAAAATTTTGCCGCCAGAATATAAAATGGGAAAAGTTGGCACGACGATAGCAATACTCTCCATTTTGTTTTTAGCATTCCCTTTGTTGCTGCTTCTGTTCATATAAACAAAAGGCGGGGAAGAGGGTAAAAAATCCACATTATGGGTGGTAAAAATCACTCAATGGTGGAGGCATTTCTCCCTACCCTCTTGCCCCTTCATGTGTATATTCGAAATAGCATCTGTATATTTAAACTTTTTCTGTGCCCTCCTCTAATTTGCCTGCTGTAAATGCACATTTTTTATATATCAGATTTAGATATGGGTTTTGAGGGCCCGTAGCTTAGCCAGGTGGAGCGTCTGGCTCATAACCAGATGGTCGCCGGTTCGAATCCGGCCGGGCCCATAATTTTTGCCGGTTATGCTGTATGAAAATAATTGCCGTGCCCATTCCTAAAGATGGCGGCATAACAAAAGCTGTATGGGGCTTTGAAATTTTTTAGCTCTCGTAGTTGAAATATGTCAGGTCCAGGTCGTGCCAGTCGGCAAAATCGTTCATGCCATGTGAACCGTCTGAGTAATCAACAAGTATGTACGTGTAGCCATAATTCATACAGCTTTTGTAAGGGCGGTATTTCCAGTAATCAGATTTCCATGGAGATATGGTGTCCGGGTTATCCACTCCGGGATTGAATATGTTAAGGGTATGCCCTGTCTCATGCATGAAAACACTGCCGTATACTATGGCCCTGTCAACAAAAAACAGCTGTTTGCATTTTTCCTCTATGTACTTTGTTGAAATCTGGAATTCATCTCTCTTTATTGTATACCCGTTAAAGCCCCCGTCATAGACAACAAGGGCATAGTGAAACACCCCTTTTCTCCACTCATTTTCGCCGTCATGCAAAAAGTATTTGTTGTAGTAGTCTTCTCTCAATTTTCTCCCGCTCACTTCAATTACAAACGGAATCACCTCCCCACCGCCCATACATCCGTCGTCAAGATGGTAAACAATATTGTGCTTATCATAAGCAGTGCGCAGCACCTCCTTGGAGCCGTTGGGCAGCAAACTGGCAGGCTCGCCGTTCGGCCCTGCCTCCATCTGATCCATCTCTATGAACAAATCCCTTCTGAATGGGTCGGAGCCCCACTGGGATGTAAGATATTCTTCCATATTGCTCAGCCCATCCTCGTCTTCATCAATGCTGCTGTGGTTTTCCCACACAAGAGGGCTGTACAGCCATACATCTTCAACTGCCCCGTTCCACCAGTTTTGCTGAAAATAATGTCCCCACTTCCACTCCCATTCTATGGGAACGCCGTCCCCGTCTGCATCCTCCCCTCTGTTATCCTTTGTGGGATCTGTGTGGTATACATTTTCCTCTGTCCAGTAAGGTATGCCGTCCCCATCATAATCATTCTGATAAATATCAAACCATATCTCGCAATCCCTGTTATTCTGGTAAATGCTGTTGTCATCACATCCATTTGCCCTCCCGTAGCCGCTTAGGTCAGGATACCCCCAGTACTCCTTCGGGGAATTAAAATCATCTCCATACCAGTGCCCCGTTTTTATGCTGTATACCAGGTCGAGATCATAGCTTTTGGGATAATTGTCATAGTTGTTGTCTATGTCGCACAACTTGTCACCAAGCGGGTCGGCATCCCAGAGCTGTATGGTTACGTTTACAAATTCCTCATCATCCGGAACATTGAGGGAAGCGCTCCAATTCGGGTTATAAACATATTTCTGGTTTTTCCATACGGGGCTTTTGAATTCCTCGCCGTTGATAAACACTTTCACATAAAAATCAGGGTCGCTGAATTTATCTATTTCATCAATTGTTCTTCCCAGATATTTTATTTCCAGTGAACGGATTTCCTTTATTTCAACTGTGACAACAATATCATCCAGCGGGTCGTAATCCCCAGAAGTTTTTGATATGCCTGTATTATTTCCTGCTCCCTCTTCCCAGAAAGAAAAACCGTTCAAAGGAATTGCGATAAATATGGCTGTTGCGACAGCCAGCAGAGTTATTTTCTTCATACTGATAATGTAGTTAAAACTCTTATAAAAGCCTTTCAATGCCCAGAAATAGTTTTATATTTTGCAAGCGTTAAACTCATTAATGAAAGTGATTCCCGATACTTCGGTTATAGTCGATGGCAGAATAACCGGGTTAATCAGCGCGGGCGAGCTCGAAAATGCGGACATACTGATTCCCGAAGCAGTTGTGGCAGAACTTGAGCACCAGGCGAATGAGGGCTTTGAAAGCGGCTTGAGCGGCCTTGACGAGATAGTCCAGTTGCAAAATTTTCACAAAGAGGGAAAAATAAATTTGCGTTTTGTGGGCGAACGTCCCTCTCCAGAAGCAATAGCCCATGCGGGCGAAATAGATGCGATCATAAGAAAAGTATCTGAAGAAAGCCGCGCTGTACTTTTTACCTCCGACCGCCTGCAGGCGCATGTGGCTGGGGCGAAGGGCATAAAAGTTTATTATATCAGGCCTGAACAGGAAGCAAAGGAATTGGAAATCAGAAAGTTTTTTGGCGAAGGCACAATGAGCGTTCATCTCAGGGAGGGATGCGTTCCCTACGCCAAGAGGGGGAAGCCCGGGGAATTCGAAATTGTTAAGGTTGGCAGGAGGAGATTGAAAGAAAAGGAAATGGAGGCAATGAGCAGGGAGATAATAGAGGCAGCAAAGAGAGAGAAAAACAGCTTTATTGAGATTGAAAGGAAGGGTGTTACAGTCGTGCAGCTCGGGGCAATGAGAATTGTTATGGCACGTCCTCCGTTTTCTGATAGATTTGAGATAACTGCGACACAGCCAGTGGTAAAATTATCTCTTGACGACTACGAGCTTGATGAAGAAACAAAGGAAAGGCTATCAGATTACCGGAGAGGTGTGATTGTTTCAGGCCCGCCCGGCTCTGGAAAATCGACATTCGCTCAGGCAGTGGCAGAATATTTGAAGGAAAAAGGAGCCATAGTCAAAACAATGGAAAATCCCAGAGACCTGCAGGTCGGGGACGAGATAACGCAGTATGCTCCTCTGGAAAAAAGCATGGAATTAACATCGGACATAATCCTGCTGGTTAGGCCTGACTTTGTTGTTTATGACGAGGTGAGAAAAAGTGAAGATTTCAGAATATTTGCGGACATGCGTCTTGCAGGGATAGGGCTCATAGGCGTCACTCATGCAAACCGCGCCATAGATGCGGTACAGCGTTTGATAGGAAGAGTAGAGTTAGGAATGATTCCCCAGGTTTCAGACACAATCATACACATAAAAAGCGGAAAAATCGAGCAAATACTTGAGTTAGAATTTACCGTCACACTGCCATCAGGCATGGAGGATGCAGACCTTGCCCGTCCTGTCATAATTGTGAGGGATTTCCATACCAAGAAGGAGCTTTATGAGATATACACCTACGGAGAGCAGGTTGTGGTAATGGCGATTGAAGGAGAAAAAGCAAAAAATTCGATCGAAAAGCTTGCCGAACGCCAACTCCGCTCCATAATAGAAAGATACATCGACGGCAGAGTCGAGGTTAAGATGAAATCAAACAATTCCGCTGTCGTGTATGTGGAGGAAAGAAACATTTCCCATATTATCGGAAAAGCAGGCAAAACAATTTCAAGAATAGAGGAGGAGGCAGGTATGAAATTGAACGTGCAGCCGATGTCATCGCCGTCAGAATCAGAAATAACTCCATCTATTTTCAAGAGGAAAAATTATATCGTAATCCAGGCAGGCAGGCAATACGGCGGCAGGGAGGCAGACATCATTGCGGACGGCAGAATCATTCTTTCAGGCAGCCTTTCTCCGCAGGGAACCCTGAAAATAAGCAGAAAAAGCAAGCACGGAAAAGAGATAGTGAACGCCATAGCTTCAAATAGCGATGTTGTTGTTAAAATAAGGTGATTGTGGTGATTAAATGACGGATGTTGTAACATGCGTGATATCGCATGACGGCAAAATCCTTATCCTTAAAAGGAGCGATGAGGTAGCTACCCATAAAGGGAAATGGGCATGCGTTTCCGGATATGTGGAGGAAGGTGATGAAATATTGGAGAGGGCGATGAAGGAGGTCGAGGAGGAAACAGGGTTGTCGAGGGAAAACATTAAACTTGAGAAAGAGGGCAGCCCCGTAAATTTTTTTGACGAAGCAGAAAAAAAATCATGGACTGTTCACCCATTTTTATTTACCTCCGATACGGATAGTGTAAAAATCGACTGGGAGCACACGGAATACAAATGGATAAACCCTGCGGAAATTATCCTTTATGATACAGTTCCAAAATTGAAGGAAGTGGTGGAATCCCTTATATCTCTATAACTTTTATCTCAACCACCCACTTTGCCCATAATTTTGAGGATGTTATAGAACCGTTATCAACATAGGCAATTCTTAATGGGCCGTCGTCAAAATCATACTTGCCGTTTTCGGCATAAGCCAGAATCATTGTAACGCCGCCTCTGCCTGTTTCATTTCCATTGCTATCGTAAACAGTGACATTGCCATTAATTTCATCAATTGTGTAGTTCACTGAATAATTGTCTTTTGCAATAACCTGGACTATATAAGAATCTGGCAGGTTACCGATTTCATTCAGAAGCTTTGTCATTCTCACTCCTGTATAACTTTCAGGACCTTTAACATATCCGTGAGAGGTTTTATAGCCGCCGTTTCCCGAAAAACTATCGATTTTTTTTAGGTCAGAGAGGGTGTAGTTGTGATATTCATTTTCATAAGAAAGTGTAAGAAGGACGTTTTCCTTTTCCGAAGGGCTAGAAGGATTATACATATTATAGTATGCAAAAACCCCTACTGCGATTATTATCACTGCCGCAAAAATTCCTACTATAATCTTGTCAGTCTTGTTTTCGGCCATATGTTGAGGATTTCGTTTGTATATATAAATATTTCAACTCATTGTTCTATCAGAACAATTTTGTCAACCGTTTACAATATATATAACTTCGAATATTATAAATACCAGGACACAATATTGAACACATGGGGAGGAAAGAATATTCCATGTATGAGAACATAGGCGACCTATTGAAGCTCATAACCTCCTCAGGTGTGAGGGTAAAGATGATGATAGGGCTGATAGATGGGCCAAAAACCTCAGGGCAATTGCGCAATGAGATAGGGGTTAGTTCGTCGACTGTCATACATGCTGCAAGAGATTTGGAGAGGGAAAAATTGCTGGCGGAAATGGAAGACGGGTATCATCTCACATCTGTTGGGCGTGTTATTTCTTCAAAATTATATGACATGATAAGAACAATGGCCGTCCTCGAAAAAAGCAAAGATTTCTGGCTGACCCATGATGTTGGGGGCATACCGAAAGAATTCCTTGATAGAATCGGTGAACTGGGCGATTATGAAATACTTACATCAAATGTAAAAGATATATTCAAAACACTCACTGTTTATATGGAACTTGCAAAGAAAGCAAAAGAATTCTATGGCGTTTCTCCTGTATTCGTAGATGCCTTTGTTTCCCTTATAAAAAAGTTGATAAAAAACGAAGCAAAAGTTCAGCTTGTGCTTACAGAGGACGTAATTAAGGAACTTATACACAGGGACAGAAAAGGGTTTAGTGAGGTGCTTATGAACGGAGACGTATCCGTCTGGCAAATTAATGAGGATGTGGGAGTAGCTTTTACAGTTACAAATTCTATATTCTCATTGGGGCTATTTGGACTGGATGGAACATATGATCCGTCTCACGATTTAGTGAGTAGAGAGAAAGGGGCGATAAATTGGGGTAGAGAGCTATTTAAGTACTATAAGAGTCGGGCAAAAAAACTGGAATTGGAAGAAATCTGAACTAATTGTTGCTCGACTCAGGGCATTCCTTTCGCTATTGTTATTTTCACCTATAAATGTAGCTCTAAGTGGATTTTCTGTGGCTTACATTTCATTTCTGCTTTTTGGAGTAAGTGTTAATGCGTGTCTCATCAGTGCTTTCCTTATAACCTTCAGCGTGTACAACCTTAATTTGCTTACAGATAAGAAAGAAGATGCCCTTAATTTTCCGGAAAGAGAGCAATATTATGTAAGTGAGGAGAAAAAACTGGTTTTCATCTCTATTCTATTCTATGTTTTGGCCATAGCGATTGGCAGTTTTGTTAACTTGCGAAGTGTGCCCGCATTGCTAATACCTTTAGTACTTGGGATATTTTACAGTGTTAGGATAAAGGGTTATCGTTTTAAAGATTTATTTATAGGCAAAAATGTTACAGTGTCTCTTTCATGGGCTATGGAAGCATCACTTCTGCCGGCAGCTTTTCATTTTAATGGGGCGTATGTTGCAATGATTTTCATATTTATTTTTATTAACGGGATTATAAATACCACACTTTTTGACTTGAGAGATGTTAAGGGTGATATCAAGGCAGGTGTCAGGACAATACCTTCCATAATTGGGGTGAAAAATACAAGGAATTTACTTTTTGCAATGAATACCTTACTGATATCTTGGGTATTGTTTGCTTTTTATAACTCCATGTTTCTGCTTTATATACCTGTTTTTATCTTCTGCATACTGTATGGCTATTTTTATATATTCTACTTTTCGAGAGAGGTTGAAATACCAAGAACTCACTATGGAATATTTTTGGATGGGGAATGGATTTTCCTTCTCATGCTATTCCTTCTGACAGCAGCTTTTTAGC
>JAGGSL010000002.1 GCA_021159125.1 Thermoplasmata archaeon | reverse complement strand
CCACATAAACCTTGCTGAAGTATTTCACAACCTCCACGGGGTCTGATAACTTGCCGATCACATCCTCAGGGCATCCGTTCTCCCTCAGATATTTCATAATGCCCGCATCTTTTCTTGCCACCTTTTTAGCCAGACTCACTGCAGGCAGCCCGGAGGCATGGAAGCCGGCAGGAAAACAAACGCTGTGTCCTGTCATTCTTTTATATCTGGCTATAATATCTGCATAAGCAAAACCTCTCATGTGCCCGACATGCAGATAGCCGGAAATGCCAGGATACGCAAAATGGATGAAGAATTTTTTATCTCCTTCTTTCTTCGCTTCATAGAGCCCGGCTTCAAACCACCGTTTCTGCCATTTCTCCCCCATTGCTGTGAAATCTATCATCAGGAGGCAATATTATGGCGATTTATATAAGAGTTGTGAATTGAATTGCAATTCAATTGATAAAAACAAAATTGTGGAAAAAATTATCTGTTTACAGCGCTTCTTCCAGCACAAGGCGGTTTTCTCCCTTCGGGTATATGATGGGCAGTTTCAACTCTTTCGCTCTTTTCTGCAATTCCTTATCATTTGTGACAATGGCCCCCTCCATTTTCAGCGCAGTTTCAATAACACCCTCATCTCCCTTGTTTTCAGTTTCCATTAATCGGAAACCGCGCTTTTTTATGATGCTGAGACCGAGTTTTGCCGCTCTTCCCGTTCCGCCGTCTTCGTTCGCCAGCCGCTCTATTTCCTCGACAACAGAACTCGGAACTATTATCCTGCATATGCCGAGCAATCTTGTTATCTCCTTTTCTATGTTTATCCCGGATTGGTATGGTATCATAAGCGCATTCGTATCAAGTATTACAGTTCTCATTTTATCTCACCATATCCGATAAGTCTCCATCTTCCGCCTATTCTTTTTGATATTGCAACCTTCTGTCCCTCTTCTGCGCATACAGGCAGCTTCAGCGTCGCTTCCAGGACATTGTCTCTTGCAGATGTAACTATGCCCACTGTTGTTGCGGTTCCAACGGTCAACATGAGGGGTTCATTCGTCTTTATTGCTGAGGCAGAGTCATCGGCAAGAGCAGACCTGCTCAATAAATGAACGTCCAGAGCCATTTCATTCCATACAGGAGGCATTGTACCTTCTTTGCCAACAACCCTCCCGGCCAGTCCATCAGCTTTTGTTATTGAGGGGTCTATCTCTGTTCCGATGCCTATCAGCCCGCCGGGTCCTGCTTTCTCCACAGATTGCCCGCCTGTTATGATCGAGGAGATGGTTGTAAGGATTGGGTCGTATTTCACCTTTCCCGACTCCTCCACTCTTCTTCCAGGTCTTATTTCTATCTCATCACCGACATAAAACACCCCCTGTTTCAGAGAGCCGCCTATGACACCCCCCCTTATTTTATCCGGGGCCGCTCCGGGCTTGTTGACATCAAAACTCCTTGCGGTATACATTATGGGATTTTTGTTTAAATCTCTCCTTGGAGTAGGGATGTGCTCTTCAATTGCCTGTATGAGCGTATCAAGATTTGTCTCATGGTGGGCAGACACAGGTATGATGGGCGCCCCTTCCGCGCATGTCCCTTCAGTAAATTCAACTATCTGGTTGTAATTCTCGATTGCCTCTTCCTTGCTGACCAGATCTATTTTGTTCTGGACTATGACAATATTTTTTATGCCTGTCGTATCGAGAGCCATGAGGTGTTCCTCTGTCTGGGGCTGCGGGCATTTTTCGTTTGCAGCAATTAGCAGGAGGGCTCCGTCCATTATTGCAGCACCTGATATAACAACAGCCATGAGCGTCTCATGACCGGGTGCATCAACAAAAGAAACTTTTCTGAGCATCTTGCCTTTTTCCCCGCAATGAGGGCATACCGGCTCTGTTGAATAGCACAGCGGCTCAGGGCATTTGGGGCATTTGTAGAATGTGGCATCCGCATAGCCAAGTTTTATCGATATGCCTCTTTTCAATTCCTCTGAATGTTCGTCTGTCCATTTGCCTGTTAAAGCCTGAGTGAGTGTGGTTTTGCCGTGGTCTACGTGACCTACCATCCCGATATTCACTTCAGGCTGCTTCATTTTTCTCTTCTTTTCCCTCTGCCGCTTTTAGCAATTCCTTCATGGGCTTTATTCCCTTCTTTATGACCTTCATATTTATTTGGAGGGTGTTTAGGCCTATGGTATTGCCGCAAACCGTCTTTCTTCTCCTAACTCCTTTATCTTTTGGTTTGAATCCGACACTTTTTGTAATAAGAATTCTTCTCCTGGAAATTCCCGGTATATCCCTTCTCATCACGAAGCCATCTTTATCACTGCCTCCCGTAATCTTAAGCTTGTACCCGGGCAGTGACACAAATATCCCGTCCACTTCGTCTCCTATCTTTTTCCCTACCAAGGAATTTGCATGGTGCCCTTTAATTTCTACCTGGCAACTTTCACTTCCGTCGCTTACAACCACTTTAAATTCTGGCATGTTATCACTCTGCAATACATTCTCCTTTTAATATTTTTGGTGGTTTTTAATGCATGGTATAAACCAGAATTTTGTTTTTTGGAATCATTGAGTAACTCCATCTTTAAATTTTACAGAATGCTGCTCACCGCCTGTCCCCCAGTTATCCAATCCTATTTCATGTATTACGATGGTAACTGCTTGAGCAGGTATCCCCATTTCTGTAAAGACATCTGTTATCTTTTTTATTATGACTGCTTTTTTCCCCTCTTCCAAAGGCCATGTTTCAATGTTTACAACTGGCATACCAATCACCTCAACCAAAAAGAATATACTGTTTTATAATAATTCCGCTAGTAGTCTCTCTGCATTGCTTGGTTTGTTGCATTCTTTTACACTCACGTTAAATATGCCCCGGAAATAGCGGCAAAATAAATATATACCAAAAACGATTTAGTAGCCATATTAATAGGGTGATATACTATGAAAAAAATAACACAGCAAAGGAAATTTTTCAGTGTAATGGCAATCTTGATGTCTTTTGTAATTGCGTCCTCTGCTTTTCCTCCCGCAGCAGGGAATGGAGGGCTGAGCGCAGATTTTTACTGGGCGCCTGAGGAGCCAACAGATTTGCAGACAGTACATTTTCATGACAATTCGTCTGGAGCCATAGCCCGTATATGGGACTTTGGTGACGGAAATTCATCATGCGATACCAATCCTTCCCACGTGTATGGGGATAATGGAACTTATACGGTACGGCTTACAGTATGGGATGAACATGGTACAATGGATACGGTCACCAAAGATATTACAGTATTAAATGTGCCGCCTGTGGCAGATGCAGGGGGCGACAGAATTTTGAATAACAGGACAGTTAAATTCAATGCTTCTGCCTCGTATGATGGCGATGGAAGCATCGTTTCATATGCATGGGACTTTGGTGACGGACATACCGCATCTGGAATTTCCGTAGCCCATACATACGGCGATGATGGCGTTTATAATGTTACGCTTAACGTGACCGACAATGACGGAGCACATAATGAGATAGAAGTTCACATAATGGTGGACACCGTAAGCCCGGCAACAAATATCACTCTCAGCGGCACTCTCGGTACAAACAACTGGTACAGGGGAAGTGTGGAGGTGTCGCTCAATGCGACAGATAACCTTTCAGGAGTTAACAGAACCATGTACAAATTGGGCGAAGATTGGAATGTCTACAATGGGTCTTTCAACGTGACGGCAGAAGGAGAGAATGAGCTTGATTATTATTCTGTTGATGAAGCAGGAAATGTGGAGAATACCCATTCCGTGGATGTGAAAATTGACAATACCCCGCCAGAGACAAATTACTCTCTGAACGGCACTCTTGGTGAGGAAGGGTGGTATGTCAGCAAGGTGAATATCACATTCAATGCATCAGATTCTTTATCAGGTGTTGCTATCACAAAATACAAAATTGATGATGGCGATTGGAAAAATTACAGCAATGGAGTGATTATAGGTAGCAACGGCACACACACCATATATTTCTATTCAATTGACAATGCAGGAAATGTGGAGGCGGAAAAGAATTTCACAATCAAAGTGGACAGGAAGCCCCCATCTGTTTCTCTGACGGCGCCAAAAGACGGCTATCTGTATATATTCGGGAGAGAGATATTGCCTACTGCATTTGGAAAAACAAAGATAATAGGAAAATTCACAGCCATTGCTTCTGCCTCTGACACCCTTTCAGGGGTACGTCATGTTAACTTCAAGTTGGACGGTCAGCTTCTGTGGATGGATTTCAATTCTCCGTATCAGGTGGATTTGCCAAAAGCTTTTCCGCGCAGCGTTCACACGCTCGAGGTCATTGCATATGATAACGCCGGCAACTCAGCAAGCACAGGCGAAATCACTTACATAAAAATATTCTGAACATATTATCAAATCTCTTTCCATATCTATCCTTTTTATTTTCATTGTGGAGCAGGGCATCATAATACTTTTTACCTAATTTCATCTTATTTGATAAAGTAAATTTGATAAAATAAAAACGAAAAAGATTTATTGGTATAGTTTATTAGTATCATTAATCGATATAATTGATATACGTGAAAAAATGCTGAAAAAAATGAACGTGTGGGCCGCAGATATCAAGTGGGGAAGCATGAAAATAGATCTCCATCCCAATTGGAAGATAATGATACCATGGTGGACCATACCTGCCCTTCTGGGGGAGATCATCTGTAGATATTCTGGCGGGGGGAAATTTATAGGGTTGTTTTCAGGTTTATTTATATCCTCATTAAAAACAATGTTCGATTATGCCGTTCTTATGTATGACTACCGCACTGTGAGGGATGTCAAGCGCAGAAGATTTTAAAAATGATTTTTTGCCCATTCAAGCGATGCTTCTACAGCTTCTTTTCTGAATGTGGAAAAGGAGTGGTCTGCATCGAAAAATAGGATTTTTTTATCCTCAGGGGCGTGAGCATATATCATTTTTGCATGTTCTATGGGAACGAGCTCGTCCTTTCTCCCATGAATAATTAGCATTGGCGCCGCCTCCTCCGCCGCCTTCAGGACATCGTATTTTTCCAAATCTTCCATGAATTTTTTTCCCACTCCCAGATCTTCCTTTATTTCATATGGGGTTGAGAGGACGGATAGCGACGTTATCTTTTTATCCATTGATGATGCTATTATTGAAACCATGCCCCCAAGAGAAGAGCCGAAAAGAGCGATTTTTGCATTGCTGAAGCGTTTCCTGGCATATTCTATGACTTCCTGCAGGTCTGCAATTCTATTGCTTAGCGTTGAATCATAAAAATCCCCGGCGCTTTCGCCGCACCCCCTAAAATCGAATCTTATGACCGAGATGCCTTCTTTTCCTGCCATTTCTGCCATATCGATGTATTTCTGACTTTCTTTGTTCGAATAAAGCCCGTGGCAGCATATTATGAAATTATCTGAAGAGTAGTGCAGTACGGCACTTATCTCTCCATTCACCAATAGCTTTTCCATTTCCTAAAAAGAATGTTCCGGGCTTTATAAATTTTTGAGCTCTATATTGCACCTGAATCGAATACGGCATATATCAGATAATGGTCACTCTCATCTTTTGTGACATCTTTCATGATTCCCACGCTGATTAAATTATTTTCAACTGCATTGTTTATGATGATTCTGTCATATGTGTTGTCGCTTGATGCAACCGTCGTGTCCATATCATTGGTAATCACCCAGTCCCAGTTAATGAACTGCTCTCTGTCATTTTCGTCATAGTAGCTGCCGTCTGCATTGAGGTCTCCCAGTATGAGCGTATCGGTAGATGGCTCGCCGGTCAGGTTTTCAAGATTTGTTAACTCATTCGGCACGTTGGAAGGCTTTGTGTGGATGGTATACAATGTAAACGTCCAGTTACTCACTGTAAATGTAGCCTCTAACGGTGGTCTCTCAAATTCATTCTGCTTTTCAGGTGTATAATCATGGTAATTGATGAGTACTGCTCTTCCATCATAAAATATTGCATACTGTTCCTTGCTTGATGTGGTTCCTGCCCTCTCACTTATGATGTAATGATATTCTGGAAGTTTGGCAGCAAGTTCCTGAATTGCAGTTCCAGATTTATCCCTTATTTCCTGCACGATGCATATATCATAGTTATCTATCTTATCGGCGTAATAATCCAGCAATGTTTCATTTGATGCCTTTGTAACTCCAAATATCTGCAGATTCCATGAGGCGATGGTGAAGTTGCTCAATGTTGCTGAGACAGTTATGTTCGTGCTTTTCTCATCTGTTGCTCGTCCGTCATCAACTGTTAGCGTTACTGTATATGTTCCAGGTGTTGGATAGGTATGGACAGGGTTCTGCATGGTCGTATCCTGCCCGTCGCTTTGATCCCCGAAATCCCAGAAATATTCCAGGGAATCACCGTCAATATCGCTGGACATGTCGGTGAATGAAACAGTTAATCCATCTGCAGTATAGGTAAAGCCAGCCACAGGCGGGTGGTTAGACATGGTGTTGTTTACAGTTACATTTACAGAGAAAATGATGGAGTAATCCTTCCCATCAAAAGAGCGAGCGCTTATCCGATATATTCCATTGTCGTCGTGAGGGGTATCCCATATGTAGTGCCATTCTGATGTGCCGTTAGCCTGCTTCCATATCATATACTCTTCGTTGCTTTGGGCTATGCTGACCTCGATGCGCTCAACGTTCCCGTCACGGTCATACGCACTCCCGGAAATATTCAATATGCCTGAGATAATATCTCCCTCATGCGGATATGCTATCAAAATCCCCGGAATTTCGTTTTCATTTTCCACGATGCACCCGGAAAATGATGCAATAATAAGAATGAATATGGTTGCTATTCCTACCTCCTTTTTCATGAATTTGGAATATGGGCCACAAGATTAACTTATCGATTTTTTGCTGGCAGGAGCGCTATCCGTTATGGTTATATACCAGAAGCATATTAGCCATCGAATTGGTGAAAA
>JAGGSL010000019.1 GCA_021159125.1 Thermoplasmata archaeon | reverse complement strand
GTTACAGAGGCGCCGAGGGGACTGCTCATATATTACATGAACATAGAGGATAGCGTTGTGAAAGATGTGGATGTTATAACCCCGACGGCCATGTTCCTGCCGATGATGGAAGTGGATATCGCTGCCATGGCAGATGGATTGTGGAAAGACGGTCATAAAGATAAAGATTTCATAGGCAAAAAAGTTGAAATGGTCGCCCGCTCATATGACCCGTGCATATCATGCAGCGTACACGTGACAAGACTTTAGTTGTAACGCTTGGCAGCCCTCTTGCCGGGGAGGATTCTGTCGGTTGCAGAATTTTTGAAAAGGTAAGGGGCAAAATAGATGCAAGGGTTGAATATCTTGGAACGGACATATTTAGATTCAGCAATGTATATAAAAACGAAAAGAAGGTTGTTTTTATTGATGCGGTTTACTCGGAACGTATGGAAGCTGGAGAAGTGGTTTACTTTAGCGGCGAAGAGATTTTCAAATTTTTGAATGATGTGGCGGTTGATGCTCACATGCTGGGGGTCGGAGAGGGGCTGAAAATTTTGAAGGAGGTGATGCCCTCTTTCCCTAAAAATTTGCATTTCATAGGAATATCATGCAAAAAATTCGGAGTCGGAGAAATGAGCATTGAAGTCGAAAAAGGCATGGAAGAGGCAATCAAAAAGCTGATGGAGATATTATGAGCTGCAAAAGTTTTATATCAAAATGTCTGTTAATATTGTTATGTCAGTTATAAAGAGCATAGAGCTCATAGGCAGCTCTCCGAACGGCTGGGAGGATGCCGTAAAGAGTGCAATAAATGAGGCAAAGAAAACTATACGGAACATAAGAAGAGTTACAGTGGATGACCTCGAAGTTCTTATAGAAAATGACGAAATAACGTCCTATCAGTCAAAGGTAAAGCTCTATTTCACCATAGAGAGATAGAAAGTATAAAATAGACGACTGCATTATAGAAACATAAGGTATGGAGGAAGAATATGCCAAAATACAGCACAATATCAATACCGAAAGAACTTCACGAGGAAATTGAAACCCTGATAAAGAATAACCCCGGGCTGGGATATTCCAGTGTTGCAGAGCTTTGTAAAGAGGCAATACGATTGCGCCTTTCAGAAGTGAGAATGGAACAGAAAGAGGAACTTCTGAATCAGATAGACATAGAAGACCTTATAAATATGCTTGAGAAGAATATAAAGGAGAAATAAGGCATATCCCGGCGCGAGAACATGCTCATCCAGGCTGCAGCAGATTTCCACGGGAAGGAAAGCAGGTACAGGACTTTTTTTCAGGGCTTGCATGTCCACAATCCCGACGTTGCAGTCATAGCAGGGGATATTGAGCCAGATGGGCTGTTTTTCAAATTTTTAGATAAAGTCGACATTCCAGTTCTTATAGTTCATGGCAACATGGACAGCATTTCAATTGGAAAAGAAATAGAGAGATATGAAAACGCCATATTTCTCCACGAAAAAATGTACACGATAGATGGCACAAACTTTGTCGGGGCAGGCGGCAGCAATCCGTCACTGGATGAGATATATTCATTGAGTGGTAAAAAGCGTATTCCCCTGAAAGATGCGAGAATAGACGTGTTTGTAACGCATGTCCCGCCAAAAGGCGTCATGGACAGAATGTCTCTCGGATTTCATATAGGAAGCGAGTGGGTTAAGAAAATTGTGGAGGATAAGGAGCCGCGCCTTGTGATATGCGGGCATGTGCATGAAAATCCGGGATATGCTGCCCATGGTACAACAATTGTGGTAAATTGTAGCGTGGGGAGAAGAGGGAAATATTCTCTTATAAATATAAATAAGGAAATAGAAGTGAATATGGTGGAATAGGGTTCTATTTTTTGTAGTGCCTGACTTTTATGGCTTCACCTCTGACGCTTTCCACCATTTCTTCTCCGTTCATCTCAGCCACACCTACTGCTCTGACTTCATCGTCGTGAATTGCCACAACTTCATCTCCGCACCTTATCTTTTTATCTGCGTCTACAACTCCAACTGCAAATACGGAACCATGAGGCACAAAATCCTCAATATGGACAAAATAAGAGTTGCTTTTTGCCAGCATCTTGCCACCTTCGATGGTTAATGAAAACATACCTCTGCTTTCCACCATCATGCCGAGCTGTTTTCCCTTATGGAAAATTTTGAAGTTCGGGTATTTTCCCTTTATCCTGCATTCTTCTGGAAAAATTTCGGCATTCCCGAACTGGTATGAAAGAATTGATTTGATATTTTCCATTATTCTCGAACTTTTGCTAACCATGTCGTATTTTCCTGCCTCTTTTCTCAGGATGGTAGAAAGTTTTTCAATGGATGAATTTGAAGTGGGATGTCCTTCGCACGTCATTTCGCCCACATTTAAAAACCCGGATATATCATCTGGAAGATGATTGATTATAATATCATATTCATTTTTTTGGAGATACGATTCAAGCTGTTTTTTTACCATTTCCTGCTCGTCCAGGCTCCACTCTCCTGTGACGGATATGTCATAATGGGCAGCAGGATAAGTCAATTCAAGCTCTATGGGCACAATGCCCAGAGGGGATGTTACGACGACTTCATGTACAACCCCCGGATTTTTGCAGGAGTTTATGGCTCTCCTGAATATGCTGTGGGATTTTGAGAATGAATAAGGCTTCTTTGCAGAACACGGAAGAAGGAGAAGTATTTTTGCAGATGGTGGCTTGATATATCTTCCTATGACTCTTCTCCTGAATCGCTCTACGTCAGGTCTTTTCAAGGAGAGAGGAGATGAAATTATCTTTTTGCTGGCAATGGGGTATCTTTCCTCTTGAAATTTATAGTATGTACTATCAAAAATACGCAGCATTGATGCGATCTCCGGCTGTGATGATGCTCTCAATTCAACAAGATTTCTGAAAACCCCGTTTCTGATTGCATTGCGAATTGTTTTTAATTCCGAAAAGGCAGCATAGTAGTTGTGCTCAAGCACGTCAGAAAACGATTTCCCTCCCTTCATGCATGCAGGGCATGAACATGGCATCTCATAAAGCTCGTCTGCATGATATGCGCCATAAGAAAATAGAAAAACCCTTTTTCTTGCCTTTTCTATAAGGGAAATGGAATCAAAGACATCCACCGTTAAATATGATAAAATGGCGAGGTGAGACGGCTCCCCGAGTCCCGGGGCGTACAGGGCCTTTTGGTACCCTATTGCTTTTCTGACATCTGTTATTGCCTTAACAAAATTTCTGGGATTTGAAAAAAGCTCTCTTGCATTTGAGAGGACATACATGTTTGCATCCGCTGAAATTTTATCAAGCGCCTTGGATGATACCACCTGAATTGCACCGGCGTGTTCTTCATTCCATGCGGCAGCTTCCTCATGCAATTCTGATGGCAGGGAATAAGGATATACAAATGAGGGCGGTATGGATATCCTCTGTTCTCCGGAAATGGGATAAAAAAAGGTGCCGGAGTGGGATATTGCATCCTTTTCTTTCTGGGAGAGAAAAATGGAAGCAGATGATGGGGCTTCAATTCTGTCGGATGAATACCATAAAATGCCGGGTGTTTCAATCTCTTTCCCGTTTATCTCCATCTTTCCGATACGGGCTGTGCAATCTCTTTTTATTGATTCAAATCTCACAATAAAAGATGTAAGATATGTTTAAAGATTTTGTTAAGCATCAGGCATTAATCTTATCTTGGTCTGTTTACCCAGAAATCCGGCTCTTTGCCTTCGAGCACTTTCAATATCTGCTCCGCGCATATTGTCCCTGCACGTATCTGTCCCTCTTTTGTTGAGGCGCCGATGTGGGGGGTGAATACAGCATTATCCAGTTCAAAGAGAGGATTGTTTTTGGCTGGCTCTTCTTCGTATACATCGAGAGCTGCCCCTGCAATTTTATTTTCTTTGAGGGCGTTGTAAAGTGCTTTTTCGTCCACAACTCCGCCTCTGGCACAGTTTATTATATATGCCGAAGTCTTCATCTTGGATAGCATCTCCTCATTTATGAGATGGTGTGTTTCAGGTGTGTGCGGGACATGTATCGAGATAAAATCTGCCCTTCCCATTACTTCTCCGACACTCTCGACTTTTTCTATCCCTTCCTCCTCCAGCTTCTCTTTAGAAATATACGGGTCATAGCCAATTACACTCATGTTAAGCGCCCTTGCATATTTTGCAACGACCCTGCCTATATTCCCGCAGCCTATGAGCCCGAGAGTCTTCCCATTAAGCTCCACCCCTTTCAACTTCTTTTTAGCCCACTCTCCTGCCCTTGTTGTTTTGTCGGCTTTGGGGAGGCGGCGGGCGAGGGAAATCATATGGCCTATTGCGAGCTCTGCAACAGATATGGTTGCGCCTGTGGGCGAATTCACAACCTTTATTCCATTCCTGGTGGCTGCCTTCACATCTATGTTGTCCACCCCTATGCCTGCCCTGCCTATGACAATGAGATTTTCCGCGTTGTTTATCGCTTCTGCAGTAACCTTGGTCCCGCTTCTCACCATGAGCGCGTGGTATGGGGCTATTTCTCTGGCAAGCTCTTCGCCCGTTATATCTTTAAAGGTAACCTCATGATTTTTTTTCAGCAATTCCATTGCCTCTTCGGCAATTACATCTGTTACCAGTATCTTCATTTTAATCTCTTGGTAAATGTTAATGGGGTTAAAAGTTTTCTGTCTTTCAGAGCTTCAGGCTTCCTATATGCCCTAAATTTGTCCCGTCAAGCAGGTATGCATTTGCATTCTCTATGTCAACCAACTTTTTCATCGGTCCCATTATTCCTTCCGTGTTTACAGCCATTCCTCCGCATAATGGATTGAAGGAGGGCATGATGATTATTTCCATATCTGCATTTGCATTTCCGTATTTTTCTATCAGGGCTTTTTCTTTCAGATGTGCTCTTACCCAGCATGGTTTTGGTACGGCATACCCAAAAGAATCTTTCAATCTTACTATGGGGTGCACATGCCCCATAACAAGCGTATTTCCTCTCATAACATCTTCTGAGGGCCATGCATGACCGTGTATGAACCCAATGTTGTCAATTAAAATGCCGTGAGAAGGATACACCTTCAAATTTTTTCGGGATTTGAGCCCGCCGTCATGATTTCCCTTTACCACCAAAATTTCGGCAATTTCCGAAAGATTATCAAGGAAAAATTTTACTTCCTCTCTTTCCCTTTTTATTGCATCTCTGTATTCTCTATCCTCTTTTAATGAACTTGCAGGAACTATGGTATGTTTCACATCGCCCAGGATTATGAGCTTCTCCGCATCCTTTTCCCTGCATATGTTAATACATCTTTTGAGCATGGCTTCTGTCTGAGAGGGGATGTTCGCACCTGTGGATGAGAAATCGTATTCTATCCCTATATGCACATCGGCAATAGCAATAGCCTTTATCGAAGGAATTGAAAGGGCCCTTTTTTTGAACAATGGAAAGGCAAGCATGGTTATCTTATCCGTACCCAACAAGATACCCCATAACTCCCTTTATCAGGGGGGATATGGTAACATTCAGGAAGAACGGGATGTATATGACGCCTGCAAGGAAAAGCATTATCAGCCCGGCTGCCTTTCCCACGCCTTTGCCCACTCTTTCCAACCCTATGAGGGAGAATATGGAAGAGAGTATTATTCTGATGGGCATGGCTATAAGTGTGAATGCGGCGAACCACGGAACAATCTCAAATGGGATGATCATCAATTCTTTAATTCCGGCACTTCCGCCCCCTGCAAATGCCATCGCAGAAGATATTATGCTTTGCCCGAATTCATACCTGATCTCCCAGTCCCAGAGGTAAAATGAAATGGCAAATGCAAGTATGTGGATTATCATGGCAACTCCGCTCATACCCCTATCATAATCTTCCATTTTTGAGCTGTATTTCTTTCTTATGACGGCAGATATTATCCAGGTTGCTATGGCTATGGGCCAGAATAATATTATTTTATCAGGTATGAACCATATTTTTGCACCTTTCTCCTCTGTGTAAAATTCGCCATCCACTATTATGAGAACGGCCCTCATATTTATATGGGCAATTTTTGATATGAATGCATTTCCTTCCCCTCTAAAAAAGGAAAAGTTTTTTATGTTTTCAGGCGAACCGTCAATTGATACATTCCCTCCCGAAATGACGAACGCCCCATTGAGGTCAAATGGCAAGGGCGGCATCTCTATTCCAATCTCGTCCAGGATGCCCGTATCTGCATTGTCGCTTCTTCTGAGAGAGATATTTATTCCGTTATCTGTCTGGAAACCAAAAATTTTTGCGCTAATTGAAGCATCGAATCCACCCTTTAGCAAAATATCAAAATTCCCGCTGCTGCTCCATGCTCCATTTTTAACAGAAATAGAGCTGTTATCCACATGTAAGATTGCATCTCCATCGCATCCGAAGTTTAGGGCATCTCTCGTCAATATCCCCATAGCAGTTATGTTAGAACTGTTGAATACGGCAATTGCATATCCAAATTTCTCATCTATGTGCGAATTTACCTTTATTTCTCCATCTCCGCCTTTAATGACCATATCGGCGTTGGAAAACCTTTTTTCCACACTCCCGTCCGTGATGATTATTTCGCCAACACCTGAAAAATTACCCTCCTTTACATCATAGGAAGCAATAATCCCGTCCACGTTCCCATTTATAGCTATCGCTCCTGAGAAAAATACATTATTGTTTCCATTGTAAATTACGTTATGGCTTTCGGAAATCCGCATGCCGTGAGGATATGCCGAGACAACAGCCGAAAAAATGATTAGGGCAATCACGGCGGAGGCAATCAGAATGCTGTTCACGGAAAATTCTCTTTTCTTGTCACCCTCTTCATCTCCTCTTCTGCGGTCCCTCCCAAATACATCTATTCTGTCTTCGCCACTCTCCTCTTCCATTAATGTGTTTATTCTTCATTCCTATAAATATCTTCTTAAAAATCATAGAGCCCTTTTTCTTTTCAAAAAAGAAAAAGTGCTTCACCCCAAAGAGGAGA
>JAGGSL010000027.1 GCA_021159125.1 Thermoplasmata archaeon | reverse complement strand
CGGTGTTGATTGGAAATTGCGCCAAGATATCCATCATCCCGGTTAGATAATTTCTGGTAGATACAGATTAGGCTTTATTCTATAAAAGCCTAACTATTTTTGAGATACTTCGTCACTCAAAAAATATCATAAAAAATAAGAGAATCCCATCCTAATTTGATGAAGCCATGGGATGGGATGATATACAAATAGACAGACTAATAAAAATCCATCGAAAAAATCTGGAGAAGGAGATGGGCAACATTGAAAACCAATTCCCACTGTTCAAAAACCCAACAGAAGCTAATCCGGTGGAAACATCAGAATTTTTATCACATTTGAACCTGGAATTCCTGGACATGGTGCTAAAAGAGATGTTTCCGAGACTGGAACATATCAAACCAAAAGTCTATGCACGTGTAAGACTGACGATATTCATGAAGCTGAGAGGGATAAGGAATCTGAAAGAGGGTTACAGAATATTGCAGACAAATCCAATGGTAGCAGAGAATCTGGGATTTTATCCAGATAATTTGCCCTCGTATGAGACCATAAGACACTTTGTCAATGATCTTTTAGCAGAGAAAGTGGATAAAGTGTTTTACCGTGTGGTAGAAGAAATGGACAGGAGAATGAAGAACAAAGGAGAGAAACTTGAGAAAGGTCGGGAAGATGCAACCGTGATCACTGCAAAGAGAAATGATGATGAAGCGGTATACAGCGGTTATTACAAAACAAAAGGATGGAAAAAGGATTTGCTGGTGAGCAAACAGGGTATTTTCCTTTCCTATAAGGACATGGGGATTAACGATGATGAAGGAAATGCACTGCCATATCATTTACAAAAGCTAAAAGAGGTTGGTATAAACCTGGACAGTTTGACAGTGGATGGTGGTTACCCCAGTTACGAGAACATAGCCATATCTCACTGTGGATATCAGACAAATTTGCTGTACAAACCGCAAAAACACTGGGTGCATAATGAGAAAGGCAGTCCTAGGAAAATACGTGAAAGATACAGCAGATATTGGAAAGACGAGTGGTATAAGCCAGATGAAACCATAGAATACGAATTGCAATTTCTTTACAAGAGAGGTGAACACGAGTATGTAGGAGCTTATTTCAGAAATCTACAGGTGAAGAAATACGAAGCGAGCGAAGAACTGAGAAAAGAAATAACTCGGGGAAGAAATGAGAATGAAGGGTTTAATTCGTATCTGAAGCAACATGTTGGCTTTGAAAGTGAACTACCGCGAAAAGGAAAGAAAGAAGCTTTCTTTCATACCACACTGTGTTTACTGGCATTGAATATAGTTGCTTTGACAAGATTGCAAAATGGAATAACGGAAAATCTTACCAGCGTAGCATATCTGGCATAATTAGCCTGTCATAACTGCAGAAATGAAATGCAACTGTGCCAAACAGTTAGTGTGAAATAGCAAAAAATCAGGTAAAAACGCCAGAATTTTTGCCCTGGCTAAAACATTTTTAGCCAATTTTGGCTTTGCAAAGCCAAAATTTATGACTGAGCTGCATTCATTTTGAAAAATCAATTTATTTCAAAATGAAAATACAGACTAAAAATCGGCAAATCTGTAACCACCATCTAAAAAGAACCACCCTGCTACAAAAAAATAAAATGAAACAGTAAGTATAAGATGTAAAAGAGCGGATGGATAAACATTCCACAAAAGCATGGTGAGCATTGAGGTTAAAACCACACCAATAGCCAATGGTACTTTCCACGGAAACATGTCAAATATGGCCCCCTTCGCATTGAAATAACACATCGCATTCACCTGCCATCCATTCTGGCTCAGCAAACTTGCCATCATAGCCATTTTCTGCATTTCAATGCTGTTCCTTTGTTTCATCAAATATCTTCCAGTGATAAGTTCTCTCGCCTGATGCATTGTCAAATTGCCGAGCAATCCGTATCCTTTCATTTTATAGAGGAAAGAATCTATAATCACATTAGCTCTCAATTTCTCCCTGAATGTTGAATGCGGATTTACCAGCATTTTTACTGCTTCTCCTGTTTCATTGGATAAAGAGAAAAGCTCTCTTGCTTCATTTACCGGCAACTCCTTTTTTATTTCTTTCACTCCATGCAATGTGTATATCTGCACAGGAACTTCAATGGTTTTGGCATTATCGGCTTGTTTTTCGGATACGCTACCTGCAACTGAAGAAACGGAAGATGCCAACATGATTGCAATTGCGGTAAACGCAAATGCAACCTTTTTATTCATAATACCAAATCCCATGTTATAGATTTAAATCTTCCCTTTTATGCTCTGAATACGGCATTTGGATAGCCATAATTATTTAAATACTTTCCAATTTTGTATGTGTGATGGGGCTATGAAGAAATTCGCCATTATTGCAGCTTTTATTTTGCTCTCTACATTTGTAGGGATGAATATCGGCGAGGTAAGCGGAAAAACAATATATGTGGGGGAAGGCGGTGATTATGCAACCATTCAGGATGCAATAGACAATGCAAGTGATGGAGACAGAATATACGTATTGCCCGGAATTTATCACGAGCATATAACCGTGCATAAATCCCTCTCCATATCTGGGGAAGACACCAACTCCACAATAGTGGATGCCGATTATTCAGGCAACGCAATTTTGATAACATCTAACAGCGTAAAAATATCAAACCTGACGGTGAGGGAGGGGGGCGGAGGGGCGGCAAATGCGTTAATAAAAGTAGCTTCAAATAAAAATGAAATAAAAAATTGCATATTGAAGAGCTGCAGGAACGGCATTTTCGTTACGGGAAATAGCAACGTCATCGAGGGATGCAGGATATATGAAAATGGAAATGGCCTGGAGATAAAATCATCGGGAAATGAAATAAAAAATTGTGTTATTCATAAAAATGGCATGGGAGTGGAAGCGATAGGCGCGCATAACAACACAATCTCGGAATGCACATTCCACACCAACGGAATAGGAATATACATGGAAAACTCCTCCGCCAATAAAATAAGGGAGTGCAGTGTGTACAAAAACAGCGGAAATGAAGGCGGAATTTTTTTACTGAATTCTGATGAAAATATAATATCAAATTCCTCCATAGCATACAACGTATGGTCTGTAAGGTTAGTGGCCTCAAATAAAAATGGGATAAGGGATTGCGAGATAAGCGAGAGCAGGTTCGGGGTTAGAATTGAGAACTCAATCGGAAATGAGATAACAAAATGCAACATCACTCACAACCGCTATGGCGTATATATGGAAAAATGTTTGGTGAATAAAGTCATTTTCAACAACATAGCAGGCAACCACATGTACGGGCTGTATGCAAAGGAGAGTATCGGAAATGCTCGATTCAACTGGTGGGGCTCTGTTGCAGGGCCTATGCTTGAGAACAGGGTCGAGTCAGTGCTTGGAAAAGTGAGTTACAGACCATGGCTGCTGCGCCCTGTGGATGTGCGATTACATGAAAAACCTGCGGGAGTCGGCGAGCGTGCATCTCCTGCTCCATCCAATCTGTCCGTATCTATGCCTGCCAGCAGGATAACCAGCATTAACCTTGATGACTGGGACCCCCTTGTTGATTTGAAATTGAAGGTTGATGTTCTGAGAGTAAGGAACATAGGGCTTGAAAGCAAAAATTTGTTTTCGGTCATTCACATTTACAAAAATAAAAATGAAAGCGAGGCTGCAAATGGTTTTGATATCTCACCGGACTGGAAGGCGGTCCAGGACATTCCAGATGACAAAGAGAATATTCCTGTCGTAATACAAATATTTGAGAAAGGGCTTATCAAGGACAAAGAGGTTATTGAAATAAAAGTGGTCTACAATATGGAAAGGGGCGAATGGTACGGCGATGACTACGTCGGCGATGATGACGGATGCGGGCATGTGGTTGAAAATGGCTATGAGGTATGGTTTGACATAAGCTTTAACGACTATGACGGCGACGGGCTAACTTACTGGGAGGAGACGAACGTTTATCATACAGACCCGAGAGTGGATGACAGAGGAAGCGATGTAGACGGAGACGGCATACCGATAGAATGGGAAGACAAATGGGGTTACAATCCTCTTATATGGGAAAATTTCTCTTCCATGGATCCCGATAAAGACGGATTGACGAATATCCAGGAATGGCAGCAGTCGGAATGGCTATCAGACCCGTTCCGGAAGGATATTTTCATGGAAGTCGACAACATGGTCGATAGCCGTGGAAATTTATATGGGATGCCTGAAAAATCAAAACAGCTTCTTTATTCCTCTTTCACAAAACACAATATCATGATGCACATCGACGACGGGAGTATGGGGGGCGGAGGGGAGGAAATACCCTACAAAGAGAAAATAACATACCATGAAACCAATGAGATATACTGGAAGTATTTCCTTCACGATAACATAACAAATGAGAGAAAAGGAGTTTTTCATTATGTAATATTCTGCTCGTACGGGGCAATAACAAGGGGCGGCTACTCGTTCCAGGCCCTTGACAACCTTGACGGATTTGTCCTTGCAATACAATACATTAAAGATTGGAGGATAAGAGAAAGCCAGAGGGAGTTATCGACAGCAAGCCTTTTCATGCACGAGCTGGGACACAATTTAGGGCTTTTCGAATACACCTTTGGAGGCATAGATAACGAAAGCTGCAACACGCCGTGGCATGCCGGATGGTGGAAATACGCCAATTACAAAAGCTGCCTCAATTACAGATATGCTTTCTCGCTCGTGGATTATTCTGATGGCAGCAGAGTGACAAATGATTATGATGACTGGGGAAACATAGACCTGACATTTTTCACAAATTCCACATATTATGTGTAACCGGATGCATTGGGTATGGAATTTGCTTCATCCCCCTATCTTTCATGGGCGATATATACCGGCCCAAAAATGATGTAAAGTGCTGTGCCGGCTACGGCGAGAAGATAAAAATCCCTGCCGAAAGCAATGGCAAGAATAATTAGGACAACTGCAGGGATGTCAAGCAGTCTATCAAATTTTGGATAAGGTATATTCGACATCATCAAAACAGAGAGCAGGACAAGAGAAAGCACAACACTCCACCACGGAAAGTTGAGAAAGGATATGGCCACTGCAGCTATTGCCGCAGCAGGCGTCGCCAGCCCAACAAAATAGTCCTCATCTCCTATATGATATCTTATCAGATGGAGCATGCCTCCGAGTAGAAACATACCGCATGAAAAAAGCAAAGAAATGCTTTTCATAGAAAGGTCAAAAGATGTGCTGTATGTGCCGTAAACAAAAACGAGCGGGGCGGCACAGAAAGATATCATGTCCGAGAATTCATCCATATACTCACCTATATCGCCTCCGAACTTTCTTGACCTTCTTGCCACCACCCCGTCCAATCCGTCTGCAAGCACCGCTAGCAAAATAAAAGATGCAGCCCATCTCATCTCCCCTGACATGACCAAAAAGATCGAGAATAAACCCAGCAAACCGTTAACTATGGTAAACGAATCTGCAAACGAAAGCATGGATACGATTCTTTTTTTCATGGACTCCACATGCAATACAAAAGTGCCGCGGGGGGGACTTGAACCCTCGGCTTCCAGATCTTCAGTCTGGCGCTCTCCCAAACTGAGCTACCGCGGCTTTCATAATGTTTTTTTCAACTCCTCTATTTTTTTCTCCATCTCTCCTAGGAATTCCTTGAAGTCAATCATGAATTCGTAGGTTTTGTCTGTCACCGTTGCTCCTCTCGGCGAGGGGCGTATCAGCCCTTCTTCCTCAAGCACCCTGAGGGAATATCTCACCTTATGCTGCGGGAAATCTGTGAGTTCTGACAATTTTATTATGCCAAGAGGGCCATCATCCATAATTATCTTAAGCATTTTTATGTGCCTCTCAATCAGGCATAACTCTATTTTCAACCGGTCATAAAGGATATTTCCATCTGTACTGCATTCATCATCATATGACATTTATCTCAAGAGGTAAATGCATTTGAATACAAAAATCTTGCTGTTGAGTGACATATCTATGTGTGGCTGAGTTTCTCGACCTCTATTCTGCACGGAGTCGGAAGTTTTGCTATCGCCCTCTTCAGAGCGACTTTTGCGTTCTCTATGTTTTCCTCGGTTGTATTTATCGTAATCAATTTCTGACCGGAGCGAACTCTTGCAGCTGTCCCCACCGGCTTGCCATATGCTTTTCTCATACCCTGAGAAACTCTGTCTGCGCCTGCGCCTGTTGCCTGCTTGTTCTCTCTCACCACCACATGGGGGTATACCCTTATTTTCATGAAATAGTTCATTTTCCCTGCCTTTTTGGTGATGTATCTGTTTGCTGCAATACGCGCTGCCTCAAGGGCACGGTGGAGTATCTGGCACTGCTCCTCGGCCACTGCTGACAAGGAAACCGGGAAATCTCCCTTCAGATTACCTAAATCAAACTGTGTTATCCTGGGGTTTGGAATGCCGCCCATATATTCTTTTCTCGTGGTGGGCCTGCCCCTTATTTCTCTGTACATTCTCGCTGGTTTTCTTGACATGGTACCAGCGCTACATTGCATTCCCATTTATAAAATTACTGGTATGCATGGGGCGTATTGGCTGCAACTTTCGGCCCAATGAAAAATCAACTGAAGTTAATGATGCTCCATCTTTCAACAGGTAAAGTGACCGACAAGTTTAATAATAAGAAGGCAATTCATCTACGAGGGTTAAAAATGAAGAAGATATTAAGCCTATTGGTTATAGCGAGCTTTTTGCTGAGTGGTGCTGTTCTTGCCAGCATTAACACGCCAAAAACAGTGACGCCGGCAATCGAGGACACAACCTCTACAGCAGAAATAAAAACAATTGAGAAGACAATACACTTTTCAGAACCAAGTGTTGTGGAGAACGGAAAATATGTAATAATTAAGACAGATAACAGCAACAACGTTCTGAAAAATGAAGAAAATCCGATGATACCTTACCGCGTGGAAACAGTAGAATTTCCAATCGGAACAAAGATTGTAAGCGTGGAAGTACAGCATTCGGAGCCAAAAGAGATGGAGCTTACCAAAAAAATAGCACCTGCACCGGTTGCAACTGCAACAAACATGCAGAATTCACCTGCAAAAGTCATTGAAGGAAAGATATACAACAGCAACGAGCCTTATCCGCAGGCATGGGACAAATGGAATGTTGGCGTTGGATTGGACGGATATAAACATGTAATCTACCTTTCTGTCCAGCTGTATCCGTCACAGTACAATGCAGGCGAAAATAAGCTTTCATACGTAACAGACATGGATGTAAAGATAAAATACACTCTACCGTCAAAGCCATTGCTTACCAATGACGTTTATGATTTGCTGATTGTAACACCGGCACAATTCAGCGATGCTTTGCAACCACTGGTTGATCACAAAAACAGCCATGGTATAAGCACGATGCTTGTAACTCTTGATGAGATTTACAACGGGAATTATTTCTCTGTTCAGGGAAGAGATGATGCAGAGA
>JAGGSL010000052.1 GCA_021159125.1 Thermoplasmata archaeon | reverse complement strand
TTTCTTTGGGTGTGAAGCCACTTTCTTTTTTAAAGAAAGGGGCTCTAAGAAAGGTGTTCCAAGCTCGATTTCCAGCAATTTTTTCTTTATGGCAGCACCGTATCCATAACCTCCGAGCCCGCCGTCTTTTCTTATAACGCGATGGCATGGGATTACAATTGGCAGAGGGTTTGCACCGACTGCGTTTCCGACCGCTCTGCTTGCTCTTGGCTTGCCCACTTCTTTTGCCACCCATTCGTATGAGCGTGTTTCTCCATACGGTATTTTTTCTAGAGCTTTCCAAACTTTCTTCTGAAACGATGTTCCTTCAAAATGAAGAGGGAGAGAAAATTCCTTTCTTTTCCCATCGAAGTATTCTTTGAACTGTGTCCTTGCCTCATCATTCTTCCTTCTCTTGCACAATGAATATTTCCCAAATCTTTCTTCTGTAAGGGCTATGCGGACAATTCCCTCAGAACTGAAAGCAATGTAAATAGTTCCTATGGGAGATGGAAATGAATCACGGTAAATATCCATAAAAGTGAAATGCAAAGACATTAAAAAATTAATCCGCAAAAGAAATAAGCAGTCAGGCAATACTGACATGTTGAAACAGGTAAAGAAGCTTCTATGGTGGCTGCTCGCAGGCACATCAGGAGGACTGAGTCGGGGGAGAATCATTGAAGTCATATCCAGAAAGCCAATGAATGCAAATGAAATTTCTGATGAACTTCATCTGGATTACAAGACGGTAAGGCATCACCTCGGCGTGCTGAAGAAAAACAACCTTGTAACAACGATGGGCAGCGGCTATGGAACAATGTACTTCCCGTCAGAAATTCTGGAGGAGAATATGAAATATTTTAATGAAATTTGGGATGAAATTGGGAAAAATAAGAAAAAGGATGAGAACAATGGGGTGAAGAAATGAGTGAAAAGAAAACAAAGGTATTTGCACTAATCGTTGTGCTTATCATAATGGGCACCGTAATAGGCCTTGCGATGTCATACGCTTCCCTGAAAGAAGGGAAGAAGTTAGCTGAAAAGAATCACCCATTCGAGAATAAAAGAATTGCAAGGACTTTTGCATTTAGATACATGGCAGGCATTGTCGTTGTCTCAATAAACATCATGCTTCTGATAGGGTTGCTGGGGGTCTACATTGATACATATTCAAAAACAAAATCGAGTTTCATGCTTGGCCTTATATTTTTCATAGGAGTGCTGCTTATACAGTCATTGCTTTCATTGCCACTGGTTCATGCACTGTTCGGATACACTCCTGCAGGGCTCGGACCATTTGGCGTTGTTCCTTACCTTTTCGAAACAATGGCTCTGGTCATACTCATGGTACTCAGCATGGAATGAAATTGGGAATGATTTGGGATAGATTTGGGTAAATCAATATAAAGAATGACCACACTTTTTATCATGCACAAGATGTGCAGAGGTGATAAAGAATGAAGAAAAGCACAATAGCAATAGCGGCTATCGGTGTTGTGGGTTTGCTTGTAATAGGCACGGCACTTGCCACCACGGCATCGAATGGAAATGGCGCAGGCGACGGAGGACACTTCCAGTGGGCAAAGCAGATTGTCGGGAAGTTCATACACCGCCATCATGAGAGGATTCAGGCGAGAGAGAAGGCAATGGAAAACATGACCGAAATAAGCGGTACGCTCTTGCATGATGGCAACTCCTATTACGTTGGCGGACAAGAAGTTTCATTTGGACCGGAATGGTTCCTTGAAAATATAACGGCGAGAAGCGATTATGACAGAGATGGAAATTATGAAACAATGAAGGAAGAACTGGACGGGCTTAATGGAAATGAGGTTACAGTGATGGGGATAATGAAAAATGATACTATATATGCGTTCTACATAGATGGTATATGGTACAGAAACCCGGTGAGAATGCCACAGGAAATTTCCGAAATAACAGGCATTCTAGAATATGAAAACGGCAGTTATACCATAAATGAACAGGAGATATTTTTCGGTCCTGCAGGAATGCTTTTCAATAAAGTGGCGAGAAGCGATTATGACAGAGATGGGCAGATAGAAAGCGTGTATTACGAACTTCAGGGACTGCTTGGAAAAGAAGTAAATCTCGATGGAGTCTATAAAGGAGATGTATTCATACCCGCCCACATTGATGGAATCTGGTATAGAGGAATGCCTCCGCACCTCTAATCTTTTCCCTCTTTTTATTTTTAAAACTATTCATACACCCCGATAGTCTGTCCCGCTTTTATTTTATCTCCCTCCCTGACAACTATTTTTACATTTTCCGGCAGATAAACTTCAACCTTTGAGCCGAACCTGACAATTCCTATCCTGTCCCCTTTTTTTAATACATCACCTTCCCTTACATACGGAACTATTCTCCTTGCGATTATACCGGCAATCTGTACCACTTTTACCATTCCAATTTCAGTCTCCATTTTGATGGAAAGGTGCTCGTTCTCTCCTTTTTCCATGAATGCAGGGGAATGCTTTCCTGGCGTATGTTTCATTTCCATAATTTTCCCGGACAAAGGGGCACGATTCACATGAACATTCCATAGATTCATGAAAATGGCTATCCTCCTGCCGCTTTCCATGACAATGCCGTCGGCAGGGGATATTATGCCCTCTCCGGTTTCCCTGTAAGGGTCTCTGAAGAAGAAAAGGAATAACAGGAACAATACAAAAAAAATTGACGAAATGATATAAAATCTGATGATAAGGAAAATGATTGAAAAAAGAAGCGGAGTGAATACAATATGAACGCATTTCTTCGCAATCATTTTTTCCTCATCACACCTCTAAAAAAGCGTTCAACAGGCCCCCTCCTTTTTGGGAGCTCGAATATAGCATATATGTAATCATAAAGCTCGGGCAGGATATTAAAAGCAAGATATGCAAGCACTATCAAAGCAAGGAGAGAGCCGATTTTCCCCACAACATTGTGCATAAAGTAAAATGTCTGGTGAAGCACTTCCACCCCATAAATAACGCCTGCATTCCTAATGATATTAAGCACGTATATTACTGGCACTGTGACCATAAACGCCCTGAATCTTCTCCTCCAGTCAACTCCCCTCAATGCCACTATCACCCCTATGAATATCATCATTGACTGCAGTCCTGTGCAGGCAAGAATAAGCTGGACAGAATGATTGCCGTTAAAATAAACTGGCACTGTTATCGTTTCACCGTGAATGACTGCGCCTGCTCTAACATTGTAACCTATTGCCCTCATTACCCATACTGTCTGGTCTGCAACTACTTTTATCAATGAGCCGGCGAAAATTGGCAACTTTCCAATTAAAAAGTAAAAAAAACCTGATATGAAAGCCGAGCCTGCAAGAAATGTCAATGGCTTCAGTTCCTCTCCTTTAATATGGGATAAATACTCGTGATAGGCAATATAAAAGAGGAAGTAGATTCCCACCACACAGAATACGGCATTGACGATATCCCCGTCTTCTTTGTAGTATAAAAATTCGGGCTGTGTTGCCCAGTAAAGTGCAAATATTATCCAGCCGGCTGCCGTTATCAGATGTTTCTTCTCATGATTTGAAAAAAAACCTATCCCCAGCACTATCAATCCCATAAATAACGGGATGGAGGTGAGCGTATCAAAAAGAGGATAGTTGTCGAGATTAACAAGGAGAGAAATAAAAATAAAATGCCCTGCTATAATGGCAAGTGTAGCCCCGCCAAAGAGGGATGCCACATAATACAAATCTTTTTTGTGCACGGTGTTGAATGGCGCAGGGTTTATGATTTTTTCTACTTTATTTCAGGTATATGTGCCCTACATCTCTTTTCCATATCCACAGATCTTCCGTCTCCGCCCTTTCCTTCAAATTTATGGTGTAATCGACCTTTGCATCCATATCATCTGCGAAATATACCACATGCGCCTCTGGAAATTGAGGTATTTTCGGCGAGCCATACTCATTCTTACCGTGATGACTCAGTATGATGTGGGCCAGCTTCCATTTAATTCTCTCGGGAAAATTCTCGATAGTTTTGATGCGCTCCATAAGCATCTGCACCCCTATCGTGATATGCCCTATAAGCATGCCCTCCTCCGACATTTCTATTGACGTACCGACGTCAAATTCCCTTATTTTGCCTATATCATGCAATATTGCCCCTGTAACAAGCAAACTGTAATCAAGCTCATTATGAAGCTCATAAACGCGCTGGCATATCCTGGCAACATTCAGCGTATGCTCAAGCAAACCCCCGATATAGCTGTGGTGGCGGTGCATGGCGGCGGGCGCCCTCCTGAACTTTTCCGCAAAATCTTCGTCTTTGAAAAATGATAAAAGGAGAGATTTATACGGCTCTTCGGTACTTTCTATTATTCCCATGAGCTGGGACATCATCTCGTTTATATCTTTACTGCATACCTCCACAAAATCAGTGGCGTCATACTCGTCGGGCGAGCATTTTCTTACGCCTTCCTTTTCTATCACTATCTCGATTCCGTCTCCATATGCAACTGCCCTTCCCCTTAGGAATATAACATCACCTTTGTCCACACTCTTGTAAAGTTTGTTTGTGTAGATAACGTCATCACCCCAGTACTTTGCCGTTATTTCTCCTGTTTTGTCTGTGAGACGGAGTTCAAACCATTCCCCTTCCTTGCTTTTGTTTTTGTATTTCCTTGGGGGTTTTTTAAATTTCACAGCAAACATGCTGTTTACGGCATCACCCTCCGCTATTTCGTCTATGAACTGCTTTTTCATTTTATTCAGCACTCTCCCTTCTTTACAAACGGGGGCTTAACCCTCTTTGCCTTTATTTTTTTATTTCCTGAAACTATATCGAACTCTTTCTCCCCCTCATAACCCGGCTTTATGTATGCCATGGCTATCCCCTTTTTGAGGCAGGGCGAGAATGTGCCTGACGTTACCATACCAACTTTTTTACCATCCTTCTCGACAGCATGGCCATGTCTTGGTATGCCCCTCTCAATACATTCCAGGAAAGAAAGCTTCTCGTATTCCGTCTCTTTCTGCTTCAGCAATGCCTCCTTTCCGATAAATTCATGATCCCAGTTTATGAGCCAGCCCAGCCCTGCCTCCAGTGGCGTCCTTCCGCCGCTGAACTCATTTCCGGCAAGTGCAAAGCATTTCTCAAGGCGAAGCGTATCCCTTGCTCCCAATCCAATTGGCTTTATCCCGTATTCCTTTCCTGCTTCAAGTATGTCATAAAACATTTTCTTTCCTTCATCGGTCGGGGTTATGTAAAATTCATATCCTTTCTCGCCCGTATAGCCCGTTCTTGAAACAATGACCTTTTCATCACCCTTTTTCAATTCCTTACATGCAAACAATTTCAGCGTGCCTAAATCAAAATCCACGACGCTTTTTAGGCATTCTTCTGACAGAGGGCCCTGCACTGCAATTATCACAAATTTATTGGACACATCTTTTATCTCCACATCCATATTTTCCGCATGCTCTCTGAACCATGCCTCTATGTCCTTGTTTCTTCCGGCATTAGGAATGAACATGTATTCGTCTTCAAGATGCAAAAAGACCTCATCGTCTATTATTGTTCCGTCTTCTCTCAGAATGACAGTATAGGCACCCATGCCGACAGCTACACTGCTGGCATCTGTTGCAGTCACCTTGCTTATAAATTTTTCTGCGTCCTTCCCCCTTACAAATATGTTTCCCATATGCGAGACATCGAATATCCCGACCTTCCTCCTTACGTTTATATGCTCATCCTGTATAGAGGTATATTTCAGTGGCATTTCATATCCTGAGAAAGTGGTAAAAGTTGCTCCCAATTTTTCGTGCACTTCATGCAAAGGCGATTTCATAATGGTGTATTGCCACCGCAACTTAAAATTTTATTGGTGCTATTCACCTTATCTCATCGATTCCTGTATCTTTCTTTTTCAATTTTTTTAGCATATTCTCAGATATGCACTCCTTGCAAACGCCAAACATTACCCAGTAACATGATGCGCATACAGCCCTGCCGCATTTCAGGCATCTATACTTCGCGTCTCTCACACCACATATCTCGCATTTCCCTGTAACTTCGCCTGGACGCTTATCTTCCTCTTCAATCTCTATATCCCTAAAATCTTTGTGCTCTTCGATCCATTTCCTCAATTCCTCATTCATTGATTCCTCTGTCATTTCATCACCATGGAACCTCCTTAAGACCCGCAATATATCCCACTATATTGGTCAAATAATGGAGGGCAGGAGTTAAAATGAGAAGAAAAGCAATATGCCATACAGAAAATGATTGCAGAAACCAGTTCCCATCTATCATACCTATATGATATAAAACCGTGCTTGCCAAAAAAGAAAAAAGAAAAGAGCCGAGTAAAAAATCTATCTGATCTGCAATAATCCACTTCTCCCCGCTTTTTTTCCCTATCTGCCGTTTAAAAAAACTCTCTATGATATCTCCGGAAAGGGCACCGAAGGAAATGGAAAAAAGTATTATGATAGATGGAAAGCCGCTATAAAAGGTGCCGGGAGCAAGAATATTCATAACAACACCTGCAGCCATGCCGATTAATATACCTCCAAAGAAACCCCTCCACGTTTTTCCATCGCCAAATATTCTTTTCCCCCTCCATGTCTTCCCGAAATCAATGGGCGCGCCGCCGCCCACCACAACAGCAGACGAGTTTGCAATATATGCTGGCAAAATGAACCATATTGCCTCGGCCGCTATTTTCCACTCCACAAACATATATCTTTTCGGGCTACATATTCTTTACTACAACGCTTCCCGCCACAATATCCCCGAGTCGCTGCTTTTTCGGAGAGAAAGCAATGAGTATCAAACTCACAAAATAAAATCCAAGCATCATGTCAAAAAATCTTATGATATTTCTCGTGAAGGAAGAAATGAAATCCAACTTTTCCATATTTTCCATTCTGACACCTATATGCATTAAAGCTTTCCCAACGGTCGAGCCGTAGAAATACTCAGATACAGTAAAATATAGAAACTGGAGGGATGAAAGAAAAATTATGAACATGCCGATGAAATTCATTCGAGAGGCGACTGCAAAAAAAATTGAGAGAGCAGAGAGCATGGCAAAATCCACCATAAATGCCACTGCTCTGCCTATCGATGGGGCATACAAACGCATTTCTTTCTTTTCAAGGGCATCTATGATAAGCTTTGCTGTAACCATTGCTTTTTCAGCCTCCTCTTTTGAAAATATCTTCTTCCGTTTCATGATTATGTAGTCATTGTACGCAGCGCTTCCTATAAGCAAGAGCAAAGCATAATCGCCTTCAATACCAAATTTTTTTGCAACTTCATGTGTCTTAAGCTCAACAGCTTCTATTGCATATTGAATCGCTTTTCTGTAATCTTTAGAAAGATATGCCATCCTCAAAAGCATCGATGGCTCTTTCAAGGGAAATGGTGCTCTCTTTACATCCTTTCCCATAAAAGGGAGAATAAGACATATGGTGAGCAAGCCTGCAATATAAACCATGTCGTAAAGCCCTGCCCCCCCTACAGAGCCCATAAATGGCTTGCTGAATATTTCTGGAAAATGGAAAAAGTCCCCGCCTATGAGAACGCCCAGAGTCGAGATGGCATAGCCGTAACCAGGTGTTTTTTCGGAATGATTGGAGAAAAGCAGGAATGCAATGAGAACCGAGAGTATGGAAGGTATGAGATAGAAAGGAAAGTATGCGACAACACCCATATCGGTGACCTTTGTTATCATGAATGCCGCAGCAGCAACAATAGCCGTCCCTGAAATAACTTTTATTAGAGAGATATTCTTCTTTTTGATAAGGTGAAGGGAAAGCACTATCGGTACAACAGCACCGCCCAGGTTGAATGCAAGAAAATAATTTTTTGATATGAATACAGGCATGTCAAACATCATCGCTGCAAAGGGGCCTATGGCAATCAGTCCCATCTCTTTATGAGAAAAACCTATTTTTAAAAACATTCCTCTGTGTGTGCCGTAAGCCACCACTAAAAAGGCAAGCAAAACAAGGGGCAGAAGTATTAGAAAGACGGTCTCGAGCAAATTTAACAGCACGTTTAAGGATTGAATGCCAATACAAAAATGTTTGGAAATTTTCATAGAAC
>JAGGSL010000116.1 GCA_021159125.1 Thermoplasmata archaeon | reverse complement strand
ACAAAATTCCTGCCAGAGCTATGGCAATTATTTTCTTGAGCATGTTGGAACACCTTATGACCTTAATGAGTTTAGGATGTATAAGAATTTCGCATGGGTTAATTTTTAATATTTTTACATCATTCAATTCCAATGGAGAAATTTGAGGAAATATTTCCGCTGATAAAGGAAATAAAAGATGAGAGGCTAAGAGAAAAAGTCATAAAATGCTGGGAGGTTGCAACGGAAAGAGGCGGATGGAAAGATATTCATGAAATACCGTTCACCCTTTTGCTGCCCGATGCTGGAAGTTTCGTTGGCCATGTAAACAGGGTTGCAGAGATGGCATATGCTGTTGGAAAAGTGAGGAAAGATGTCAACATGGATTTGCTTCTTGCAGGTGCCATACTGCACGATGTGGGAAAGCTTCTGGAGTATGAAAGGAATGGCAACGAGGTGAGAAAATCCCGCATGGGGAAGATTATCCGCCATCCGGTGAGTGGGGCTGCCCTTGCCTCCGAAGTTGGACTGGAGGATGAGGTAGTGAGTATTATTGCATCTCACTCAAAGGAAGGGGACTTTGTGGAGCGGCTGCCCGAAGCAGTTATTGTACATCACTGCGACTTCATAGATTTTGATATCGCAAAGGTTAAATCAAAAGGAATTGTTAAGGAAAGGCAATGAGGCAGAAGGGATAAAATGAAGGTAAGAAAGGAAGGAATTGCAGGAACTGAGAACAAGAGGGACTGCATTGTTCGGGTTAATGAGGGCAACGGCATAGAAATAAAGGGAAAAGCAAAGGATATGTTCGGGGAGCATATTGAAAAGCTGATAAAGAAAAGGATGGATGAGATAGGCGTTGAGGCAATGGTAAGCGTGGAGGAAAACGGCTCTCTTGATTACGTAATACTCGCACGGCTCGAGGCAGCATTGAGGAAGGCGTGCGAGGAAGATATCCCTGATAAGATGGTTGAAAGGGAACGCATTGACAAAAATCTGAGAAGGAGCAGGATGTATGTTCCCGGCAACAGCCCCCGCATGATAAACAGCGCCGGCGTATACGGCTGCGACTGTTTGATACTTGACCTTGAGGATTCTGTTGCCCCCGACCACAAGGAAGATGCCCGCTATTTGATAAAAAATGCACTTAAACATGTCGATTTTGGTGACTCAGAGCTATGGATTAGAGTGAATAGTGACAGCGTGAAGGAAGATATCTCTGTGATAAAATATGGCATGCCGCACGGAATATGCCTGCCAAAAGCAGAGGAAGGCGAGGATGTGGTAATACTCGAAGGCATACTTGAGGAGGAAGGACTGGATGCAAAAATAATGCCCATAGTTGAGAGCGCAAGAGGCGTGGAAAATGTTTCTGAAATTGCAGATGCAAGCGAAAGAGTTGTGGCGATCGCATTCGGCGCAGAAGATTTCACAAGAGACATACACGGAAAAAGGACATGGGAATCATTGTTTTATGCAAGAAGTAAAATTGTTGTATCTGCAAAAGCTCACGGAGTGCAGGCTCTTGATACCATCTATTCCGATGCCAGAAACATGGAAGGGCTGAGAGAGGAAACGATGAAAATAGTTGAAATGGGATTTGATGGGAAAGGGATAATACATCCGAATCAGATAGAGGTTGTCCACGAATGCTTTACTCCCACCGATGAGGAAGTAGAAGAAGCAAAGAAGATAATAGAGGCAGTTGAGGAAGCAAAGGCAAAGGGGCTTGGAACAGCTTCCCTGAACGGAAAGATGATAGATTTGCCCGTTGAAAAGAAGGCAAGAACGGTACTGGAAAGAGCAGGACTTGACGCATGAGTTTACAATGTCTGCATGATTTTCCATAAAACAGGGAAAAACTGCATGATTTTCTGCAGGATGGGCGGGATAACAGGAGCAGCCTTGGGAGTTGCAATAGAAACAGGCAGTATGAAGAAATCCCCAAAAGCTTTTTTATTTTTTCCTGCTTTATCTGTGTGAGAGAGGCTGTGGTTGTTGAGAAAAGATATGCAGAAGATGCGATAAAATTTCTGCTGGAAAATGAAATGCTTGACGACGAGAGGAGAATATCACGTGAGGATAAAAAAGTGGAGATACCAGTGAAAGGCAACATCGCGCTTCCATTTCCCCACTCACTCAAAGAGCAAGAGTATATCCTTTACAGAGGGCAGGACGTACCATTCAAGGAAATAAAGAAAAAGGCGGAGAGGATTATTGGGGGCAAGGCTGAATTACTGCCAAAAAAATGGGAGAAGTTTGGAGATGTGCTTGTCATAAAATTTCCCGGAGGGTTTGAGAGGAAGGAGGAAGTAGCAAAAATTTATGCAGATGTGCTCAAATGCAGAACCGTGCTTGAAGATGTTGGGGGCATAATGGGGGTGAAAAGAAAGCCTCTTGTAAAGCACATATACGGGGACAAAAACGCTGAAACAATACACGTTGAAAATAAAATAAAATTCATGTTCGATGCATCAAAAATAATGTTTTCCTCCGGTAACGTAGATGAAAGAATAAGGATGGCACACGCAGGCAACGAGGGGGAGGTGGTGGTGGATATGTTTGCAGGCATCGGTTATTTCTCAATACCAATAGCGGTTTATTCAAAAACAGAAGTGTATGCATGTGAGATAAATGATGTGGCATATAACTATCTCAAAAAGAATATAAAACTAAATAATGTGGAGAAAAATGTTACGGCGCTGTACGGCGACTGCAGGGATGTCGCGCCCCGCAACGCGGCTGACAGAGTCATAATGGGCTACTTCAAGTCAAAAAATTTTTTGCCGTATGCCATGGAAGTGTTGAGGGGGGGAAAAGGCATAATACATTATCACACAACATGCCCGAAAAGTTCTTTTCCAGAAGAGCCTTTCAGTGACGTGAAGAAGGCCGCCCTTGATTATGGAAAGAGTGTGGAGATGGTTTTCCATAAAAAAGTCAAATCATATGCCCCGGGCATAATTCATGGCGTAATCGATGTGAAAGTATTCTGAAAGCAAAGCAGCATTACTTTTATAAATCCAAACCATATTGAAAGTCGAGAGATATGAGCGATTTAGAAAACCTTCCTGGAGTTGGACCCACGACAGCAAAGAAGCTGGAAGAAGCTGGCTTTGACGATTTGATGTCAATAGCCGTTGCCTCCCCCAGCGAGCTTGCAGCAATTGCAGATATAGGAGAAGGCACTGCTGCAAAAATAATTCAGGCAGCTCGTCAGAAAGCAGATGTCGGCGGTTTTGAAACAGGAGATGTAATACTTGAGAGAATGAAGGAAAGGAAGAAACTTACCACGGGCTCAAAGTCATTTGATGAGTTGCTGGGCGGCGGCTTCGAGAGCCAGGCAATAACAGAACTGTTCGGAGAATTTGGTTCAGGAAAGACGCAGATTGCACACCAGCTTTGCGTGAATGTTCAGCTGCCTGTAGAGGAAGGCGGTCTTGACGGACATGCTGTTTTCATAGATACCGAGAATACATTTCGGCCTGAAAGAATAATCCAGATGGCAAGCGCCTATGATATGGATACTGATGAGGTACTGAAAAAAATTCATGTTGCCACTGCATACAACTCAAACCACCAGATGATGCTCGTGGAAAAAGCAATGGAAATAGCAAAGCAGGTTCCTGTGCGTCTTATAGTTGTTGACTCCCTTACGGGGCATTTCAGGGCAGAATATGTGGGCAGAGGAACTCTGGCAGACCGCCAGCAGAAGTTGAATACCCACATGCACGAACTCCTCAAATTCGGCAGGTTGAACAATGCGGTGATATGCGTCACAAACCAGGTATCTGCAAAGCCAGATGCATTTTTCGGCGACCCAACAAGACCAATAGGAGGACACATTGTGGGCCATACGGCAATGTTCAGAATATACCTCAGAAAATCGAAAGGCGGCAAAAGGATAGCCCGGCTCATAGATTCGCCCCACCTTCCAGAAGGAGAAGCGGTTTTCATGGTCAACGAAGAAGGGATACGTGACTGATATGGCAGATAGAATAGAGCTGCCCCAGGGCGCAGGCGGGAGCGAGACTGCATCTCTGATAAAAAAATACATTCTGCCAAATTTCCACCAGCCCGATATAGAAGTGCCGTTAGATGCTCTTGATGATGCTGCTGTGGTAAACGGAATTGTTTTTACAACAGACAGCCATACTGTAAAGCCGATATTTTTCCCTGGCGGGGACATAGGAATGCTGGCAGTTGCAGGCACGATTAACGACGTTGCGGTAATGGGTGCAAAGCCTCTTGCCCTTTCTGCAGGATTCATAATAGAAGAGGGTTTTCTAATGAATGAACTCGAGGAAATAATAAAAAGCATGGGGAAACTTTCCTCAGAAGCAGAAGTGCCAATAGTCACAGGCGACACAAAAGTGGTTGAGAAAGGAAGCATCGAGCAGATAATAATAAACACGGCAGGCATAGGCGTTGAGAGCGAATTGCTGAATAAAAATATGGAATATGTCGGCAGAGGAAAAAAATGGCTGCAGGACTCCTCGCTCCAGCCGGGAGATAAGATACTCCTTAGCGGCAAAATTGCAGACCATGGCATAGCCATAATTTCGTTCCGAGAAGGTTACGGCTTCGACACGAAAATTAAATCAGATGTTGCCCCTATAAACGGGCTCATGGAGGAATGTTTGAAGGTAAAAGGCCTGGTCGCGGCAAAGGATCCTACCAGGGGCGGACTGTCCAATGCTCTCAACGAGATGGCTGAAAAGTCAGGGGTGGGCATGCTCATCGATGAAGAAAGAATTCCTATAAATGAAGGCACGGTGGCGGCATGCGAAATGCTCGGCATAGACCCCTATGACATCGGAAACGAGGGAAAAGTAGTAATGGGAGTGGTTGAAGAAAAGGCCGAAGATGTGCTGAAGGCAATGAGAAAACATCCGCTGGGGAAAGATGCCGAGATAATAGGAGAAGTCACAGAAGGGAGGCATGTCATATTAGAAACAAGCGTCGGAGGAAAACGCATTTTAGAAGCGCCTATAGGCGACCCCATACCAAGGATATGCTGAATCGTTACGAAGATACTGGCGCTTCTTATTCTTCCAGCAACTCTTTCCTTTTCTCTTCATCCTGGTATTTTTCACTATTGCCCAGATAATCCTTTATCACTTCATATTCTTTATCTGATATGAAATCCTTCAGCCATTCGATACCCCTGCTTTTGAATGGTATCAGAGCATGCAATTTTATGCCATGCTCTTTTGCTATCTCAGCTGCTCCCTGCTCCCGGTCTATTATCACTGCCACATCTCTGCATTCCACCTCTATTCCCCTCCTTTCGCTCTCCATTTTGAGTTGCTCGATGGCAACCAGCTTGCTGTCAAATTTTGTTACCAGGTCATCAACTGCAACGAACTTATCGCCATCTTTTATCTCTCCCTCAACCATTGAATGCTCGCCATATTTCATCGCAGCAACTTTTAGCCCTTCCAAGGAAGTAGCGCCCTCCAGCTTTCTGGTATAACATAATGGAATATCATGCCCCACAGAGATGGCGGTGGCGATCGGTATGCCGGCCATTGCTATTCCAAGCACCCTGTCAGCGTTACATTCCTTTTCCACCATCTCGCCCATATGCCGGCCTATTTTTTTGAGGAGAGACGGATATGACGGCAGCGAGCGAAGTTGAATGTAAAAGGGACTCCATAGCCCTGAAACAAGTTTCCATCCTTCCGGCTTATCACGGAGCCATGTTTTTATGAGACCATGTTCATAAAGCCCGGCCATTATCTCTTTTCCCATCATGCTATCACTCAAATTTTAACGCTTCAGCACAAAATTCCTTTGCTGCTTTCCCAATATCATTGCTTTTATATATTGCAGAGCCAACTATCGCATAGGCAGAGCGCCCTTCAAGTATAGAAAATGCCTTTTCTATTTTCCCGCCTTGACTTCCTATTCCGGGCATGCAGTACTTCGGAGAAGAAATCATTTCTGAAATAAAATCATTGTATTTTTTAATGGCGTCATAACGGTTTCCTGGCAGTATGAAATATTCCACGCCGCTTTCAGCCCCTATTCTGTACATTTTCTCTGGCGAATCGTTTTTTATGAACCCTCCTTCTTTTTCCAGATATGCAGGATGTGTCATTTCTCCTCCAACCATTGGCACCATGTCTTTGTCAAAAATCGCTTTTATGAACGCCTTTTCTGTTTCGGGTCCTGCCTGGGGAAATATTATCATGCTTTTTATGCCACCGTTGCTGCAAACCTCCGCAAATTTTTCGCCCATTTGGGGAATGTCTGTCCCCGCTTTCTGGTGGTCGTAAATAAGGGGAATGTCACAATACTCTTCAACCACATCCGCAAGTGCTTTCAGCCCGTATGACAATCCGAGAGTTGCCCCAACTTTGTACCCGACCACTCCCTCGACGTGATATGTTTCGCTCACCAGTTCCCTGAACCGCTCAATTGAAACAACATCGCAGGCAACAATAACTCCATGCTCCTTTTCGAACAACATCATCTGTAATGCCTGATGCTGTTTTTAGAGTTTTTCCTGTTATCCTGTTTAACGATTAAAAATTCTTCTTTATCAAGTTTGTAATAAACTTCATAAATCTATGGAGTATTGTTCTCCCAGGACAATTTTGTCGGTAGAAAGCAATTTATATCCCCCCCCCGCAATTACGGTATTGGTGAAAGAATGTATGGAAAAATATTTGCTGGTTTGGTAATAATAGTGATGATGACAAGCATTATACCATTTGTTAATGGAACTCTTCCTTATGACCAAAAGGAAGACGACAATACCTACATGCGCTATGTTGTAGTTGATACAAATGATAACGGATTTTTTGACCCCGGTGAATGGTTCCTTGATTCGAATGGAAACAAGGCTTATGATGTTGGAGAAATCAAGGGCAACGCCGAAAGTGACCGACAACAGGGGATGATTATTGTAAACACTACTGTTACAGCTTTACAGCAAGTTATGGACGAAGGCTACTTATCATCTACAGCAGACCCACCAATTTTGATTTTTAATGGAGAGAAGGTTAAGAATAAAGTGTCTAATCTCCTAAAATTAAGGGAAAGTGTAGGGGAAGGAGATAAAATAACGATTACCAAAGGTACGCTAATAACATTAACTGGAAAAGATAGTTCAATAGTTCACATACGCTACCAAAAGAATTATGAAGAGATAGTTCCTTCAGCGTCGACCTTGGCAACACAGTATAGGGTCTCCAACATTGATGTATCTGCGGAAAATCATGACTCAGATGAATACAAAATACATGACGTGACATGCAGTGCCGACACGGAATGGATTAATCCAAGCCAAACAACGTATTTTGCATTTGGTGGCATACAATTCTCATCTCAGCTAAATGTTGTAATTCGGTCACCCTTCAGACAGTACGGTCTAGAATGGAGACACAGAGGAGACTGGAGCGCGGAGATAGGTCACAGCGGGACTGGGTATGGAGGACAGGAGGTAAACGATGGGAATGGGGGATCCTTTGATTTACATGATTATGATGCCCCCATTTCTATAGCTGGAGAGATACTAAAAACGCCTAAAGTATACGCTCCTTCTTTCGGGATACTGTTCTCCCAGTGCCATGTACAGGTAGACATTTTATATAAAGATGGGGTATGGTGGCATCACACCGATTTCCGGCAAGACTCTGATTCGATTTACAAAAATATACTAATATTGTGAGGTAGTAATGAATGGATTTGCGGAGGCTAAAATGAGGTATAAGTTGTTGTCAGTAACATTAGCAACAGTAATTGTTGTTACCGCTTTTATCCCTGTGACCACGCAGTCTGCTGCTAATAACAACGAGATTCCTCTTACTGTGCAAATATTCACCCCTCAAGGCCAGATTACACTTAATAAAGAGATCTCTATGAAGGAGTTCAAAGAGTTGACCACTTCTCAGAATAACCATGAGTGGATAAAAAAACTGCATGACTGCGGATTGCTGGAAGGATTAAGCATTGACAGGGTCTATAGTTTGCTGGATGGAGATTCTCACCAGTGGCACAGCAAGAGCATACCCATGAATGGATTAGTGAATGTGTTTTGTTCCGTAAATGTCACTGCCGGAAGTTGCATGATGATTCCAGTGTTTCCTTATGGATGCATGTTCCATCTGTTGGAAGGGATGAATTATCTGCTCTCTCTGGGCATTCCGCTGTTTCTATTGTTTCCTCTATGGATACTGATGTACATGTTGTATATCCCTTTTTTCCTTATCATTCTTGTCTCGGATTTGTTTGCATTTTATGTCCTTTAAAGCCCCC
>JAGGSL010000135.1 GCA_021159125.1 Thermoplasmata archaeon | reverse complement strand
TTTTTATTCCTGAATCATGAACTTTGAAGAAGAGGCAAATTTCGTGCGGGAAATGGCTATCGAGAACAATAAATTCTTTGGCGAGTGCCTGCCTATGATTGCTTCCGAGAATATTTTATCGCCCATGTGCCAGGAAATGCTCATCACAGACTTTCACGGAAGATATGCTGAGGGCACGCCCGGGCAGAGATATTATCAGGGATGCAAATATTTTGATGAGGTTGAGAAAAAGGGCATTGAACTTGCCAGAAAACTTTTCGATGCAAAATATGCGGACATACGTCCCACCTCAGGCACAGTTGCAAACATGGCTGTTTTCAAGGCGCTGACAAAGCCGGGAGACAAAGTGACGGTGCTTGATACTGCAGACGGTGCCCACATATCGTTTGGCAAATGGGGAGCTGCAGGTCTGAGGGGTGTTGAACTGCATACATATCCGTTCGATGATGAGCGCATGAATATAGATATCGATGGAGCAGCCAAGGTTATAAGAGAGGTTGAGCCAAAAGTTGCGTTATTCGGCCAATCTGTTTTCCTTTTCCCCACACCGCTGAAAGAACTTGCAGAGGTTGCTCATGAAGTGGGAGCAATGGTTTTCTATGATGCTGCCCACGTGCTTGGACTCATAGCAGGCGGTAAGTTCCAGCAGCCGCTGAAGGAAGGGGCTGACGTGATGACAGGCTCTACGCACAAAACGCTGCCGGGCCCTCAAGGAGGAATGATTCTGGCAAACAAAACAAGAGAGGAGGAGAAGTATGTTCGTCAACTTGACTGGGGCGTATTTCCCGGGGTGACTTCTTCCTATCATCTTCATCATGTTGCTGCAAAGGCTATTGCATTTGCTGAGCATCTTGCCTTCGGAAAGGAATATGCGGAGCAGATTGTGAGGAATGCTAAGAAACTTGCAGAGGAGTTATACAATATGGGCTTTGACGTGCTCGGGGCAAATCATGGCTTTACCGAGTCGCATCAGATACTTTTCAAGGTGGGGGAGAAGAAGGGCGGATGGGCTGCTGAGGAACTGGAGAAGGCAGGAATCATTGCAAACATGAACATGGTTCCAGGAGACGAGCATCCTCTTTACCCATCAGGCATACGCCTCGGGGTTCAGGAGCTCACGCGTCTTGGAATGAAGGAAGCAGAGATGGAAGAAGTGGCTAAATTCTTCAAAAGAGTACTTGTTGATGGGGAGGACAGTGGCAATGTGAGAAAGGACGTCGTCAAATTCAAATCAAATTACAGGCATATCCATTACTGCTTCCACGAAGGAGAAGACCCGTATGCTTTCCACGAATTGATCAAATGAAAGTGGCTATCACAGGCACTCCGGGCACGGGAAAAACCTCTGTTGCCGCTTTCCTTGCAGAGAAGGGTTACGAAGTCAGGAGTTTTGATGAGTTAGCAGAGGATTTTGTTGTTGGTTATGATGATGAGAGGGAATGCAAGATAGTGGACACAGAGGAAATGGACAAAGCTTTCAGAAACATCAAGGAGGAAGACATAATGTTTGTTGAAGGGCATCTTTCCCACATGCTCAGCGTTGATTTTGTCATTGTTTTGAGATGCGAGCCGTCGGAACTTGAAAAAAGAATGAAGGCAAAGGGCTGGGGAGAAGAAAAAATAAGAGAAAATCTCGAGGCAGAGGCAATGGATTTGATACTTTCTCAATCGTGCGATATGCATGAAGGACATGTTGCCGAAATAGACACAACAGGCAGGAATGCAAAAGAAGTTGCAGAGGAAATAAATAAAATAGTGGAAGGCGGATTCACTGACGTGAAGGTGGGAAAAGTTGACTATAGCGGATGGTTGATGGAAAATGCTGGACAGATATAGAAAAAAAGTTGACTGGTTTTTGGAACCGATAGCCAGAAAAACAGGCATAGGGGCAAATACTTTGACATATATTTCCCTAATTTTTGCATTTTTTGCTTCCATATCTTTTTACTTTTCATATGAATATCATTACCTTCTTTTCCTGGCATCCTTCATGGTTCTGATGAACGGCTTTTTTGATGCCCTTGACGGAAAGGTGGCACGTCTGAAAAATGAGGCATCACCAAAGGGTGATTTCATCGATCATTCCATTGACAGATTTGCAGATGCTCTTATTGTTGGTGGGCTTGCCGCCTCGCCGTGGTGCACCCCGGTTGTGGGTATTGCCGCTGTCGCAGCCATGCTTCTCACAAGTTACATGGGGACGCAGGCGCAGGCAGTGGGTTACGGCAGGGAATACGGCGGATTGCTCGGAAGGGCTGACCGCCTTGTCATTCTGGTATTTGCTCCCCTGCTGCAGTATTTTTTCTCTGCTCATGGTATAAAAATTTTTGACTGGAGTTTTATGCAGTGGGTAATGGTTTATTTTGCAGTTGTGGGCATTGCCACTGCAGTGCAGCGTTTCTTTGCTGTCCTGAGATGGTTTGGGAAGAGATAATGAGGAATTTCGGGCGGTTGGAGGAATCGAATTTGGGAAAGAATTGGGAAAAATTCTGGTAAATCAATATAAAGAATGGCTGCACTTTTTTACATGCGATAGGTGAGAGAGATGATAAAGATGAAGAGAAAATCTGTTTCAGCATACGGGGTGATGAAAGCATGAGCGATTTTGCCATTTCGTATGTTGAGTATCGCTGCCCTAACTGCGGGCAGGTTCTGTGGAGCAAAGACCCTGAAGAAATTGAGATATGGAGAGAACTCAATGAGCTTGGTGTTTTCGAATGTCCAGCATGTCATTCAAAAATGGAGATGGTTGGACAGAAGGTAATACTGGGAGAAATGGTAAAGTAAAAAGTTATTCGATAAATGTATGAAAAAGTTTAAGTTATGAGGTACATTGCATGTCTTTTATGACGCGAAAAATATTGAAAATATTGTGTTTGATGGTCGTATTTTCTCTCATTCCCGTTGCAGGTGCAACACCTATAAATGAATGGAGCAGAGAGGTTTATTTCCGAAATGTTACCATGCTCGCCCCTGCAGTTGCCGAGACAAGCAATGGATACGTCGGAGTGCTGACACACATAAATGTTACGATGCAGAACGGAAGTGGAAATGTTTATGTTGTCACCTCTCCGTTAACGCAGGTTGACATGCAGGGCTCTGCACATCTTGCAGTCGATGTTGCCTCCCAATTGGTGGCGAGAGACGGCATAGATGCATCAAAGTACGACTTCTCCTTTGTCATCAACGCAGATTCTCCCATTGTTGGCGGTCCGTCTGCAGGTGCGGTCATGACTACTGCTGCCATCGCCCTGCTGGAGGGATGGAACATAAGCGATGATGTGGTCATGACAGGCATGATAAATCCCGATGGAAGCATTGGCCCGGTGGGCGGCATACTGGAAAAAGGCGAAGCGGCGGCGCAGGCAGGAGCCAAATTTTTCCTTATACCAAAAGGGCAGGGAGTTGTTTATCAGACATTGACAGAGACGAAGAGAGTAGGCGGCTTTATACAGATGGTGCAGAAAAGGGTGCCTGTGAATGTGTCCGACTACCTGGGAAGCAAATACGGCATAAAGGTTGTCGAGGCAGAGGACATAAACGATGCCCTGCAATATTTCACGGGTCATACCTTCCCTGAAGAAAAATCCTCGCAGCCCATTACAACAGAGGACTACGAATCAATAATGAGCCCCCTCAGCTCACAGCTGATAGATGAAGCAAATGCATCATATAAAAATGCACAGGCAATTTTCCAGAACACGACTTTTCCGGTAAGTTTCTGGTATGACAACCCAAAAGCAAAAGTGAAGGGCAATCTCAACAGCGCATTGGATGCATTGAATGATGCCAAACTTGCTCATAACAACTTTTACTATTATTACAGCATAAGCAAGTCATTCCAGTCCATGGTGAATTCGAGATTTGTCACATATATCTGCGGCTACTACAATGAAGGAGATGGATATTACAAAAACGTGAGCCAGGAAGTATCGGACATGGTGAGCAATGCACTTGACAAGGCAGGAGGTGCGGAGATAAAGGGAATGATAACTCTTCAATGCGTCGGAACAGCCCAGATGAGGGCGCTGGACGCCCGTCAATCGTTCAACTCGTCACAGCAGTACTGGAACTCTTTCCTCAAATGGCGTGATACCAACAGCTTATTCTCGGCATTCTACCAGCTTGCTTATGCCGCAGAAAGAAGCAAAACCGCCGGCTGGTGGCTTTCTCTTTCGAAACAATTCAATGAGACGGGAAGCGTGAACCAGTCGTGGCTGAAACAGGCGGCCAGCAGATATTACGACTATGCATCGCAAATAAACGCTTATGCAAGCATACTGATAAGCGAATCAGGAGCTTCCAAGACATTCATAGATGCTGCACAGAACCTTCTTTCAAATGCAAAGGAAGAAATCAACAGCTATCCCGCTGCCAGCCTCTTCAACTCACTGGAGTCGACTGCAAATGCAAACATTGCCATAGAGGCAATAGACGGTGTCAGCCAGGACAAGGTGGTGAGGGCAAGCGAGATGGCAAGTTATTCCATACAGGAGACAAGAGATGAGGGTACTGAGCCGGTGCTTGCAGTCAGCTACTATGAATTCGGCAGAAGCATGGAAAATCAATCTTCGGGAGATGCAATGACCTATTACAAGTATTCCTATATGATATCAAACCTCCTCCGCTTGGGTGTGGATTATGGTGGTGTAAGCTCCAGCAGTTATGTGGGGCTGCCATCTTCAGAAAGCGGCAGTAACGGCATGTCTGTATTCATGGCTATCGGCTTATTTATTGTAGGGGCGGTTCTTGGCAGTGCTGCAACCTCAATTTATGCTGGCAGAAGAAAAGAAGAAGTTGTCGGCAGATGGACAGAACATGCTGCTGTGCATGATGAGATGGACAGAGATGTTGCCGGGGAAGAGCAATTCATTTGTCCCGTGTGCGGCAAGAGCTTTTCATCAGAGCGAGGGCTGCGCACCCACATGGGCAAAATGCATAAGGAGACATAAAGTTGGCATGGGGTAAGGGCATCTATTCTTCCTCTCTCCACACTATGAACCCCTGGTTCCTAAGCATGCGCAAAAAGAAGAAGGAACGGGGCTCCATGCCTTCTTTTTCAAATCTTTCTCCCATACTTTCTTTAAGCTCGTCAAGAATTTCCCCTATTGTTGTTTTTCCATCACATCTCTTCCATATAAATGAGCCCATCTCGTCCAGATTTACAATAATATGATTCGGCTTGTTAAGCGTATTGCAGAGCCATTTGCCCAGCCTTCCTTCAAATTTTATTACCTTCAGCCGTATCAGACCTTCCTCTTCATACCACTCCGCAGTCCTTATCGGCTTTGCATTTTTATCTATCTCAAGCTTAAAGCCTTTTTTTTCACTTTTCACTCTCAACCTCGGCTTGAGATTTGTTGAACTGCCTGAGTACTACATATCCGAGCAGGAATGCAATGTAGCCCCATATAAGCATACCGGGCCAGGAAGGTGCATCTTCCATCAGTTTGAGATTCACATGTCCTATAATCAGAAATGCGGATATGACTCCCATTATTGCTTCCCCTGCAATAAGCCCTGCAGTGAAAAGCAGGCCCGTACGGTGAGCCATTTCTTTCGGCGAAACACCATGTGATTTAATCGCCATTTCCCAATCGCTTAGCTCCTCCTCTTCCTCATTTCCGTTTGAACGCTTTTCTATCATTTTGTCAACAACAGCCCTTATGATGCCACCTGCAAAAATAGGTATGCTCAGGGATAAGGGCAAGTAGGTTCCTATTGCAACAGGAAGAACAGGAATATCCATGAGTATAAGCACTACCGCAAGGAATGCGCCTGCGATGACATAGGGCCATACCATGTCGCCGCCTATAACTCCTTTCACGATGCCGCCCATCAAAAATGCCTGAGGAGCCGGCAGATTCTTTGTGCCAATTCCATACGCGCTATCAAGGGCTTTTACAACAATGCCAAGCACGGGAGCTGCTGCAAGTATGCCAAATATTTCTGCCAGCTGCTGTCTGTACGGAGTTGAACCAATCATTTCACCAGCCGCCAGTGACTGGAGAACATCTCCGGATATTGCTCCTGCGCAGCATACCACTGCCGCCATTAATATGACGATGGTCATGCCTGCTATGCCAGTCGCCCCGAACGCAAGCATTATTATGCTTACGAAAAGCAGCACTGCAACTGTCACACCAGATATGGGATTATTTGAAGAGCCGAGCAATCCTGCCATGTAGCCTGCTATTGCGCTTGCTATAAATGCCGTAAATACAAGAAGAACTGCCATGAACGCAGAGATTGCATACATGTGCGAAACCCATGCGTAGATGATGAAGGTGGGTATGATAAGGAATCCTATGCTGATAAATACTTTCCTGAAGTCCAAATCCGTGTCAGTTCTCTTCTTTGCCTCAGCCTCTCCACTTCTCAAGCCTTTGACCGCCTCTTTTATCCCTCCCAGAAGATTGTTCCTGAGTTTCCATATTGTGTAAAGTCCGCCGACGACCATTGCTCCAACACCGATGTACCTCACATAATCTCCCCATATCGTATAGAAGCCTTCCATGGCATTGTGTGCATCCGGGGGCATACCTGTTGACATTATTATGAGTGGTGTAAGTATGACCCACCCAAGAATACCGCCCGCGAAAACATATGATGCAATTCTTGGCCCAACGATATAGCCAACGCCAAGCAGGGCGGGCGAAGCAGCACTACCCCCATAAAAATAACCTTCGGTAGAGCGGCCTGCCACATAATATTTTCCGACCGCAAAAACCTTCTCAACACTTCCTCTGAATATGTTTAGTGAAACCTGCGAGAATTTTACGAAGGCTGCAAGAACTGCTCCCACGACCATCCATATGCTGCCCTCACTCCCCTCCCCGCCGCCAGCCGCCGTTGTTATTACGGCAGCGACTGCGATTCCCTCTGGAAAAGGCAGATCTGTTTTTACTATGAGCGCTCTCCTTAGTGGAACCATCCATAAAACGCCGAGAATGCCGCCTATCATTGCTATGACAGTCGTCTCCAAATAATGAATGTGCTCCCAGGCGCCTATGACGACAAGGGCAGGAATCGTGAATATCACACCTGCTGCCAGTGCTTCTCCTGCTGCTGCGCCCTGCATGCCTATTACTGTTTCCATTATGTTCCCTTTCATGGGCTTCAGAAGGGCAAGAGCCATTATGGCCCCGGGTATGGCAGCTGAAACAGTCATTCCAGCATATAAGCCCAGATAAGCGTTTGCTGAACCCATTATTATCGCGAGAATCATTCCCACAAGAACGGCCTTGAGGGTCAATTCAGGCATCTTTTTGTCTGCGGGGATATAAGGGTTAAAATTTTCGCGTGACATGTCTCTCCCTCCCTAATCTTTTTTTCTTTTATAAATCCATCGTTTATTCACATCAATCAAGTTTTTTCTCATAGTCAGACGGTGTTAGCAACTTTTCCAGTTCGCTTTCGTCATCCATTCTTATTTCGGCAAGCCATCCGTCATCGTAAGGAGAGTTGTTTATCAGCTCTGGTTCGTCATCCAGCTTCCCGTTCACCTCCACCACTTCACCGCTGACGGGGGCATATATTTCCGATACAGATTTTACCGACTCAACGGTTGCTATTTCATCGCCCTTGGAAAATTTATCTCCCACATTGGGGAGTTCAACGTAAACCACATCTGTCAGATGCTCCTGTGCGTAATCTGTTATTCCAATCCTTACTACTCCATCTTTCTTTAAAACCCACTCATGACTTTCAGTGTAAAGGAGGTTATCTCTAACTTCTGTCATAATCTTGCATTGCAATTCCCCATATTAATTTTTGGTTTGTTTTCTTTCATAAAGCCATCCTCCGATAATACCAGGCACTGCGTACAGGGCTGCACTATATAGTATCCCTCCCACCACATAAAATAAGATATAAAGCGAGGAGATGTGATTAAAATAATCGTGAAAATTGAGTATGGTAGATGCTATACCAGAAGTCACTCCAGCAGTTGCGCCGTATATCCCGCCAAGATGTATGGAGCGAAGATAAAAGAAGCTGAAAGCACCTATGATGAGCCAGCCGAGGGGCAGCTCAGATCCAATGTAAAAAACATTATTGCTTCCTGTTCTTATGACTATTGGAGAGAGAAGCGATATGAAAAGTCCTATGGCAATTCCCCAGATAAGTGCAGCTGGCACCTTCCCATTAAATTTCATTTTTAATTTTTGCGTATAAATACATGAAAAATTTGCTTAAAAATATTGGGATAATGGAATCTGCAAATCACTTCACCATGCGATACTTTGATTCCAGCATATTCTTTATTTCC
>JAGGSL010000161.1 GCA_021159125.1 Thermoplasmata archaeon | reverse complement strand
ACAGCGTTGACGTTATAGATGAAGGTTACTCAAATTACTGGGATTATGACCATATTGGAAACTACTGGGACAGATATGCTGGTGTTGACAGTGATGGTGACGGAATAGGAGATACACCTTATGTTATATCAGGTGACATAAAAGATCACTATCCTCTCATTGAGCCTTATGCTGGCATTGATATTTTTCCTCCCGATATTGTGGGCTTGCAGGCATCTCCGCAGATTCAGATTCCAAGTGGCAGTGTAAACATAACATGCCAGATAATAGACAATGTAGAAGTAAATTCCACATTCATAAATATCACCCTGGCAAACGGAAGCTATATCAATAGTAGCTTGAGCAGGATCGGCAATACGACATATTACTATTTCAATATCACTTACAGTGAGAAGGGAGTATACTACTACTATGTGTGGGCAAATGACACAAGCAACAATTCTGTCAAATCGGGATTGCGTAAATTTGTAATAGCGTACAAACCGGATGCAACATTCACTTTCACTCCCCAAAATCCAACAGATTTGGATACAATAACATTTAATGGCTCTTCCTCCTCTGATCCAGACGGCTACATAACAAACTACACCTGGAATTTTGGAGATGGCAGTTACGCATACACGGCAGTTACAACCCACAAATACAGTGCCGATGGCACCTATACTGTAACCCTCACAGTTTATGACAACGATGGTGCATGGGATACAATGAGCAAAGAAATTGTGGTTTCAAATATTCCTCCGGTGGCAAATTTTACTTTCACCCCTCGTAATGCCACTGTTGGGCAGACAGTATGGTTCAACGACAGCTCATATGACCCTGACGGTGGAGTTTATATCTGGCAATGGGACTTTGGTGACGGCACTGTCGTTCAGGGTGGCTCCGAATTTGCAAATGTTGAACACAACTACAGCATGAACGGAATTTTCAATATCACCCTGACTGTCAAAGATGATGATTACGGCACTGACAGTATAACAAAACAGATAACTGTAAGAGATATTCGTCCCCCTGAAATAAAAAATCTGACTGCATATCCTAACCCGCAGGAGATCCAGGGAAACGTGAACATCACATGCAATATCTCGGATGATGTTGCCGTCGCAGCAGCAATGGTGAATGTTACAGGTCCCGAGTCATTCAATACAAGCATGCATCATCTGTCCGGCACAGGTATATGGTACTGTGATGTGACGTATAACATAAGTGGAAATTATACTTATTTCGTCTGGGCGGAAGACCCGAGCAGCAATTCAAATAAGACAGCCATTTTTTCATTTAAAATAATCATTCCGGCTGAGCCGCCAAAGATAGCAAATGTCCAATCAATTCCTGTAGAGCAGCAGTACGGCTCTGCAGTGAATATCTCCTGCTATGCAACAGATAATGTCGCGGTTGCAGAGGTGAGAGTGAATATCACCCGCAATGGCACAATCATAGGCAACTTCACGATGAACCCATATAGTGTTGATGAAAAAGGAAATGGCTTTTATTATTACAATAGCACATATCTTTCCCTCGGCAATTATACATATTTTGTGTGGGACGAAGATATCAATGGATATACAAATACATCTGGAGTGAAAAATTTCAGCATTGTTGATACCACTCCGCCCGAAATAAATGAAGCTTCTTCTTTCCCATCTCCTCAAGTGCCTAATGGGTATGTAAACATATCCGCAAATATCACAGACAATATGGCAGTGAATTATGTTTATGTAAAAGTTGAATGCCCGAACGGAAGCATCCAACAACATGAAATGCAGCACAACTCAAAATATTATCTTAACAAAACTTACAGCGAGCTTGGGAAATACAACTGGACAGTATATGCAAACGACACGCTTGGAAATATCAACAATTATTCGGGAGCGTTTGTTATCACGAATTTTCCTCATGCAAATTTTTCATATTCTCCTGAAAATCCAACTGATTTAGATACATTAAATTTCTTTGATAATTCTATTGATTCAGACGGCTTTATTGTAAACTATACATGGAATTTCGGAGACGGAAATGTGAGCTATGGGAGGAATACAAGCCATAAATATACAGATAACGGCATGTACAACGTTACGCTCACCATAGCGGATAACGACGGCGCTACCAATAGCACATCAAAGGCAATCTATGTAAGCAATATTCTGCCAGCGGCAGCTTTTAACTACACGCCTTTAAACCCGACAGATATGGATATGATAACATTCAATGCTTCAAACTCATCAGATTTGGACGGAATTGTTGTAAATTATACGTGGGATTTTGGAGACGGAAGCGCTGGCTATGGGTGTATTGCATTTCACAGATATCTATCTGACGGCAACTATACTGTAAAACTGACTGTCAGGGATAATGACGATGGAATAAATTCCACTGAAAAGAACATTGCCATTCTGAATTGCCCTCCTGTCGCAAACTTTTCCTGTTCGGTATATGATTTTTCGGTATACCTTATAGACCTCTCATCAGATCCTGACGGCTTTATCAAAAACTACACGTGGGATTTCGGGGATGGAAATGTGAGCCATGTTAAAAATGCCTTGCATACATATGCCCATGAAGGAGTATACAACATATCGCTTACTGTTGTTGATGATGACGGCAGCACTGCAATCGCATATCAAACGGTAGCCATTGGCATATTCCTCACTGCTAACTTTTCTTATATTCCCTCAAACCCTGTTTCAAAAGAACAGATCAGTTTTTTGGACAACTCATCCCATGCATCTTCCTGGCAGTGGAGCTTCGGCGACGGCTCCTCCAGCGATTTGCAGAATCCCACCCATGTTTACCCGATAGGAAATTATTACAATGTCACCCTGACTGTTTTCAACGGAAGTAAGAATGCCAGCATATCTAAGATTCTGGAAGTGGGAACAAAAATACAGATTTTCAAAAATGATAAAAATGTGGTGAATTATATTCCCTGGCTCGGGGATGAGATACAGGCGTCTGCCCTTGCATCTTTCATCGGAAGCAATATAATGCCCGCGGGAAGCGTTGTGAGCAAATGGAATGTCAGCTCAGGTACATTCGACAGTTATGTTGTGGGCATTTCTCCCCCTTCATATGATTTTGTCATTGAGCCCTATGATGCGGTTGTTCTCAGAGTCGAGCAGTCAGGCTCTTTTATAGAGCAGGCATTTGGGCTTGCAGATAGAGTAGTTCATCTATTCAAGAATGATTATAACGTGGTGAATAATGTGGTATGGAGCTGCCTGAACGAGACAAATGCATCTGCCCTTGCATCTTTCATCGGAAGCAATATAATGCCCGCGGGAAGCGTTGTGAGCAAATGGAATGTCAGCTCAGGTACATTCGACAGTTATGTTGTGGGCATTTCTCCGCCCTCTTATGACTTTGTTATTCATCCGGGGGATTGCGTTGTTTTGAGAGTTTCAAATAGTGGTGATTTTAATATAAAGGTGATAAAATGAAAAAAATAAGAAGTTTGCTGATAGTAATGCTGCTACTTTTAAGTGTGGCAAGCATAGTTGAGAATGGAAGATCGCTGGACCAGCCGTTTCCCGTATACGGATACATAAAAGACTCAGACGGAAATGCAGTTCCGGGCGGCGTAACCGTCCTGGTTAAAGATAATTCAAAATCAACGCAGATTAGCGTTGCCACTGAAAGCAACGGCTATTATCAGGCAGATTTGTTTAATTTGCCAAATTGCGAGAGCGGAGACACAATAGAAATTTACTGCTCTTATGGGGGCGAGGATAATTCAAAAACATTCACGCTTGATGTTTCCCAGACCTCAAAAAATGTGAGTTTTTCCCTGGTCGGCAAACCCGATGTTACGACAAATGCCGCAACAAACGTGGGCAGCAGCTCGGCAAAATTGAATGGCAAGCTAAATGATTTAAAAGACGCGACATGCCAGGTATGGTTTGAGTACGGAAAAACGACTTCATATGGCCATACAACTTCCAAATCTACAAAAAGCACTCCGACAACCTTCTCCGCGTCCATCTCCGGCCTGCAGCCCGACACCACGTATCACTTCAGAGCTGTGGCAAAGAACAGCAGAAAAACCGCTTATGGCGCAGATAAAACATTTCACACCAGCCCAACGCCGCCGCAGGTCACAACAAATAGCGCAAGCAACATTGGCTATGACTCTGCAAATTTGAACGGTTATCTTAGCAAAGTTGGTGCAAGCAGCTGCCAGGTATGGTTTGTTTATGACACATCATCTCATGCAAGTATAGATGACTATGCTCATGCGACCTCCAAGGTGCAGAAAAATTCTGCTTCCTCTTTCTCAACAAAGATTTCCGGGCTTTCTTTAAACGTGACATACCACTTCAGGGCGGTTGCGGAAAACAGTGCGGGGACTGCTTTTGGGGATGATGTGACTTTTACAACTCATGTTATATTTCCATCTGTAGAAACAGTGGAAGCAAATGCCACAAGCGATTCTGCGATTTTAAAAGGAAACCTTAAAGACCTGGGAGGAGAGAGCGATTGCCAGGTATGGTTTGAATATGGAGAAACAAGCTCATATGGGTATAGCACAAATATTTCTCTGTCTGGCGGAGGGGAATTTATTGCAGAGATACATAATCTTGAGCCTGGCACGCTGTATCACTTCAGGGCTGTGGCAAAGAACAGCAAGGGCACTTCATACGGCTTGGACAAAAATTTCACCACCTCTGCGGTCAGAGCCGGAATAGAAACCAGCTCTGTGGAATACGCCGTCATTTTAAAGGCGAATATTACAGACCTCGGCGGAGATGAAAGCTGCAAAGCGTGGTTTGAATATAATGAAAGTGGCAACGCCAGCATAATAAAAACTCCAGAAAGAGAAGTGAACAGTACAGGAACATTCACAGAAGTTGTGAGCGGATTGAAGGAAAATACCACCTATTATTACAGGGCCGCCATAAATAACAGTCAGGGAATTTCCTACGGAGTTAACTTATCATTCAAAATGATGTCTCTTCCTGCATCGCCGGTGGTGGAAACATTGGAAGCAAATGCATCCTACACAAATGCAACTCTCCATGCCAATATAACTTCCATGGGGGAGAGCACATCCTGTTATGCATGGTTTGAATACTGGAACGGCGAAAAACATTCTACACCTGTTACAGTCTTAAACAGCACGGGAGAATTTAACGAAAGCATCGATGGGCTTAAGGATGGGAAAACATACTACTATAGAGCAATAGTGGTGGGTTCCAATGGCAGGATTTTTTACGGAAATGTACATAACTTCTCAACCCACGCCCTCCAGAACCATGAGCCAACCGTATCCCTTATTTCCCCGGAAAATAACTCCATTGTAAATGTGGATATATCTCTAATGGCCAATGTGTACGATGAAGACGGAGACATGCTTGAAATTTCCTTCTATTTAAACGGGAGTGAAATATACTCCGGAGAAAGCGGCGGTGGAATAGTGAGCGTTGCCCCATCTTTAGACTACGGAAGCATCTATAACTGGTATGTCATTGTCAGCGACGGAAAATCGTCGAACACCTCCCTTACTTATTCATTCTCGACAATTGAGGAGATGAAAGCGAATTTCAGCCACCCGCTGCTATTTGAAAACGAGCCATCCCTTTTTACGGATGCTTCAACAGGAGAAATAACGCAGTGGCTCTGGGATTTCGGCGACGGCAACATAAGCCATGAAAGAAATGCAACTCACACATACAAAAAAGCAGGATGTTATGGCGTGAACCTTACAGTAACAGACGAATATGGAAACAGCATGTATGTTAAAAAAGAGGTTACAGTATGGCAGAGAGGAGATGCAAATATGGACGGAAGCATAAATGCGCTGGATGTGACAAAAATTGAAAGAATATCAAAACATGCCGAGCCCGAGCCATCTTACCCGAATCCTGCAGATGTTGACGGGGATAATGATGTGGATAACGAAGATTTGAATGCTGTAATAAACAAAATACTGGGATTTGCATGAAGAAACTTGTATTGATGTTTGCCCTGCTGCTCCTAATTCCGCAATATGCTGCATCATCGCAGGAAGCATCCGTATCAATATCTGCGCCCTCAACAATTTCGCCCGGAAGCGAGTTTTATGTTTACGTGGAAGCTGAAAACCTTACGGATTTCAATGCAGCGGATTACTCCATAATCTATAACTCCTCCATTTTTGAAGTTAACGCTGTTTACAACGGCAGCATTGGAGGAGTTGCCATACCTGTAAACTTTTCAGTAAACAACACTACAGGAATCTGCAGGGTGGTTCAGCATATTGGAACGGATGGCATAGATGGCTCCGGTTACCTATCGAAAATATTATTTATTTGCAACGAGGAGGGCTATTCCTCAATCGATATAAGAGGAAATTTGAGCAATGTTTATGGAAATGAGATATATGCAATATGGAACGGAAAGAATATAATTTCCACGTCAACAATTTTGAAAATAAACGCTCCTGATTCGGTAAATGGCGATTTCAACGCCTCTGTCTGCATATATAATGTCACGGACTTCAGCAGCATAAACATGACCCTTGCGTATAACGATTCGTTTCTTTATCCGAAAAAGGTTGAAAATGGATGGATAGCAGGAAACGAAGTCAACATATCCTACAATTTATATGAAGGAAAAATCAGAATTGTAGGGCTCGCAGGAAAAGCAGATGGTGACGGATATATAACAAACATAACATTCGGCACAAAGAGAGCGGGCGCCACATATCTAAATATATCTGACATAACAATAAGCAATTCCTCGTCCTGCCTGATAAATGCATTTATTGAGAATAAAAGTATTTTCGTAGAGTCAGCAGGCCCCGGCTATCCTGTGGCGGCCTTTACATGGGAACCTTCTCAGCCAAGAGATATCGACGAAATAAAATTCAATGCAAACTCAAGCTATGACATAAATGGTTTTATCGCAAACTATACATGGAATTTCGGGGACGGAAATGTGAGCTATGAACAAAATCCGAGCCATAAATATGCAGATAACGGCACGTACAATGTCACGCTCACTGTTACGGATAACGACGGCGCTGCCAATAGCACATCAAAAGAAATAATTTTTGCGGTTAACCATCCGCCGGATTCGCCTTCAAACCCGTCGCCATATGACGGAGAAACGGATGTAAAAATAAATTCAATGTTGACCTGGCAGTGCTCTGATTTGGACGGAGATTCGCTGACCTATGATATTTATCTTGGCACGTCCCCAAATCCTCCGCAGGTGGCAAGCGGAACAGCATCAACCAGCTATAATCCTGGCTTACTTGATTACGAAACCACATATTACTGGAAAGTGGTTGCAAGCGACGGGAGGGCAACTACATCTGGGCAGACATGGCATTTCACGACAAAAGCGAACAGTCCTCCGGCAAAGCCTGCGTTGAGCGGTCCCTCCTCTGGTTATACGGGCTATGTTCTCACATTCTATGCCTTATCGACAGATCAGGATGGCAACAGACTAAAGTATGGCTTTGACTGGAACAATGATGGCTTGGCAGATGAGTGGACAGATTACTATGCTGCGGGAACAGAAGGCAGCATATCCCATTCGTGGAACAGCGAAGGAGCATATTACATAAAGGTGAAGGCAAAGGATGAGTGGGGCGCAGAAAGCGAGTGGTCAAATGTCAAAGTCATCAATATTCAGAAATATATACCACCGCCTCCGCCGCCCAAATCTCCGCCTGCCGCAGACTTTTCATTTGATATGGATGATCTGAATGTTTCTTTTTACGATATGAGCAGCGATTCCGACGGCTCAGTCGTCAACTACACATGGGATTTCGGAGATGGGAATGTAAGCTATGAAAAAAATCCCGTGCACCGATATTCGAAGTATGAAAATTATACAGTAAAGCTTACTGTCAGGGATAACGACGGGCTGACAGGCGAGGCGAGTAAAAAGGTATCAATTCATTTAGAGATAGAAAAAAATCCTGATGTTGTCTTAAAAAGCATAGATATTTTGCCCTCATCTCCTCACGAGGGAGAGAAAATAGAATTTGCGGTAAAAATTTCAAATGAGGGAAATGGCGACGCATTGAATGTTACTATCAGTTACATGCTTGATGGAAAGCTGCTGAATTCCTCGTCACTTGGAAAGCTCTCTGCAGGAGAAAGCATTGAAAAATCATTCTATCTGGATACCGCCAAGGGCAGCCATGAATTCAGTGCCTCTGTCAGTGATGGCATCCATGTGGATAAAAAGACAATAAATTTTGAAGTTTCTGCTGCCGGCGAAAAAACTTTTTCAGTATGGATTGTAGCAGCTATTGCAATTCTGGGCGTTGCAGCAGGTGCATATATTGCATTCAGGAAGCGCAGAAAATGAAATTTATCGCAATATAACAGTACAAACGGCCATTAAATCACCGATAAAATCAGCGATAATATCCCCGAAAATATCTCCGATTTAATCGACGAAATAATTGCGTATTTGCCATATTGTCGGGCTTGGCAAAAAGCAATACCCGAAAGGGTCTCTATCTCTAAG